>JAGWXN010000031.1 GCA_018969885.1 Betaproteobacteria bacterium
CACCAAGAACATGATTTTCGACTGCGCCACGCTGGTGTCCTACTGCAGCCAGTTCTTTACGCTTTACCCGGGCGACATCATCACCACCGGCACGCCTGCGGGTGTGGGCCTCGCCACCAAGACCTTCCTGAAGGCCGGTGACGTGGTCACCCTTGGCATGACGGGTCTGGGCGAGCAGCGCCAGAAGATCGTCAAGTACAAAGCAGCGAAGTAAGCCCGCCGGGTTCGCGCCGCCCGGCGCGAACCCCTCAACGCGCAGGCGGCTTTCGTGTTCCGTTTACCACCGGATAGTCGGGCCTGCCGGTTCGCATCCAGCTCACGATGTTGAGCGCCGCCTTGCGACGTAACTCGATTTCCGACTGCACCGAATAGAACGCCGAGTGGGGTGAGAGCAGCACCCGGGGGTCGGCAAGCAGCGGGTGTGAGGCAGGAATCGGTTCGATCGGCAGCACATCCAGTCCGACGCCCGCCAGCCGCCCGGTGCCCAGCACGCGCACCAGTCCGTCCACATCCATCACCGCGCCGCGCGCCGTATTGACCAGATACGAACCTGGCTTCATCCGAGACAGGAGCGACTCGCCCACCAGTCCGCGCGTACCGTCGTTGAGCAGGCAGTGAATCGAGATCGCATCGGCCTCCTCGAAGAGGCCCTCCAGGCTCACCCGCTCGACGTACTGAGGAAAGTCGCCTTCGATCAGAAACGGGTCGTGCGCGATCACGCGCTTGAAGATCGGGTGGGCGTAGTGCGCAAAGCGTTTGCCAATGCGGCCCAGCCCCAGCACCCCGACGGTGAGGTTCTGCGCACGGGGAATCGCCGGCACGCTGGTGTAGTGCCAGGTGCCGTCATGAATATCGCGGTTGTAGCGACTGATGGAGCGGATCAGGTCGAGCAGCATCGCGAGCGCATGGAGTGACACCTCGCCCACCCCGTAGTCGGGCGAATTCGATACCCAGACGCCGTGACGCGCCGCGGCGCTCGCGTCGATGGTGTCATAGCCTGCGCCAATGCGTGAGGCAAGTCCGATTCCCGGGCAGGCAGCAAACACCTTCTCGCCGACCGGTGCGTATTGAACCAGCAGCGCGCTACAGCCCTGCGCGGCAGCGATCACTTCGTCTTCCGAGCGACACTGCGCCTCGACAAGCTCGATGCCGGCCTCGAGAAATATCTGGCGCTCGAGCAGAACATTCTTCATGTCGTAATCGGTAAAGAGAACTTTCATCAGGGACTCCAGATCGGGCGGGCGCTGCGCGGCAGGGGCAGCCGGAAACGGAATTATCACGCAGCGGCGCTGCAGAATCGATCGCCGGCGGCAACGCCCGCCGGGGCGGCACGGAGCCCGGTGGGAGACGGCGTCGCGCGCCGCCGAAACGGCGCCCCCCGCCACTGGCGCGCCCGCCCGAGCGCTGCTATGGTGCGGGCTCTTTCAACCCTGCATCAAGATCTGCTGGAGCTGCGCTCACCATGAATGCCATCGATCTGAACAGCCGCTGTGCGGTGATCACCGGAGGAGCCTCCGGCATCGGGGCGGAAATTGCCCGCCGTCTTTCGGCAAGCGGCGCCCGCATCGCGCTCTGGGATCTGGATCAGGGCGCGGCCGAGCAACTGGCCGCCACCCTGCCTGCGATCGGCGGCAGACATCTGGCGATCGGTGCCGACGTGACCGACGAGGCCAGCGTCCAGAGCGCCTGCGACCGCACCATGGCGGGCTTTGGCCGCATCGATATTCTGGTTTGCAGCGCCGGCATCACCGGCCCCAATGCCACCACCTGGCAATATGAACCCGCCGACTGGCGCCGGGTCATGGATGTGAATGTCAACGGTGTGTTCCTCTGCAACCGGGCAGTGGTGCGCGAAATGCTAAAGACCGACTACGGTCGCATCATCAACATCGCCTCGATCGCTGGCAAAGACGGTAATCCCAACGCGCCAGCGTACAGTGCATCCAAGGCGGCTGTGATCGGCCTCACCAAATCCCTGGGCAAGGAAACCGCGAAAACCGGTATCCGCGCCAACTGCATCACCCCGGCTGCGGTCAAGACGCCCATGTTCGACCAGATGACGCAGCAGCACATCGACTTCATGCTTTCCAAGATTCCCATGGGTCGGTTCGGACAAATCGAGGAAATCGCGGCCATGGTCGCTTGGATGGCGAGCGAAGAGTGCTCGTTTACCACCGGCTCGGTGTTTGACCTGTCGGGCGGCCGCGCGGTCTATTAAGCCACTCTGGCCGCGGCCGCCGGCGTCGCCCGCGGCCAGGCGAACCCCGAAAAACCGGGCCTGTCGGGGTATTTGGTGCGCCGCCAGGCGGGTCGTCACACGTTTGTCATAAAGCCGCTTTATGGTGTGAGTTCCCCGTAATCCAGTCATCAAACCTCCACCATGATCAAGAAACTCCTTTCAGCGTTGATCGCGAGCGCCGCAGTGACGATCGCCGGGCCCGCTCTCGCCGCCGACATCACCGGCGCGGGCGCCACCTTCCCCTATCCCATCTATGCCAAGTGGGCTGAGGCGTACAAGGCGATCACCAGCACCGGCCTCAACTATCAGTCGATTGGCTCGTCGGGCGGCATCAAGCAGATCCGCTCGAAGACCGTGACCTTCGGCGCTACCGACGCCCCGGTCAAGGGCGAAGAACTCGACCGCGACGGCATGGTTCAGTTCCCGGCAATCATTGGCGGTACCGTTCCGGTGTTCAACATTGAAGGAATCGCGAGCGGCGACTTCCGCATCACCGGGCCCCTGCTTGCCGAAATCTTCATGGGCACCATCTCCAAGTGGAACGACCCCAAGCTCGTGGCACTGAACAGCGGGCTGAAGCTTCCCGACATGGCAATCACCGTGGTGCATCGCGCCGACGGTTCGGGCACCACATTCAATTTCACCGACTACCTGAACGAAGTAAGCCCCGATTGGGCCTCGAAGGTTGGCAAGGGTGCGGCGGTCAAGTGGCCGGCCGCCTCCTCGGTCGGTGGCAAAGGAAACGAGGGAGTTGCCGCCAACGTCCGGCGCGTCAAGGGCGGCGTCGGTTACGTTGAATATGCTTACGCGAAAAAGAACAACATGCCGGTGATGGCCATGCAGAACCGCGACGGTCAGTACGTTAAAGCCGACGACCTCACTTTTGCGGCAGCCGCTGCGGGTGCCGACTGGTTCTCAGTGCCGGGCATGGGCGTTTCGATCGTCAATCAGCCCGGCTCGACTGCCTGGCCGATCGCCACCGCCTCATTCATCCTGATGTACAAGGCGCCTGTCGATAAAAAGGCGTCCGCCGAGGTTCTCAAGTTTTTTGACTGGTCGTTCAAGAACGGTAAACAAATGGCGGCCGACCTCGACTACGTACCCTTGCCCGATGCGCTGGTCGAACAGATCCGTACCCGGGTGTGGTCGCAGATCAACTAACGTCGACAGTCGGGGGAGGGTCGAGCATCTTCCGGGCCGTCCCCCCACCCTAACCGGATCTTATTGTGGCCCCCGTAGCCCCAGCAGGTGTTGCCCAGGATCGGCTCCATGCCATCGCCCGCAGGCAGCGTCTCGAAGACTTTATCTTTCACAAGCTCACGCTGATCTTCGCGTTGGCCGTGCTCGCTGCGCTGATCGGGATCATCGCAGCGCTCGCGTGGAGCGCGGCACCGACATTCAAGAAATTCGGCCTTGAATTCATCTGGCGGGTCGAATGGGACATCATCAACGAAGAGTTTGGTGCCGCCATTGCGATCGTCGGCACGCTGCTGAGCGCCGGGATTGCACTACTGATCGCGGTACCCCTTGCCTTCGGGATTGCACTTTTTCTGACTGAGACCTGTCCGGTAGGGATGCGCCGGCCGCTGGGCACGGCAGTTGAGCTGCTGGCCGCGGTACCATCAATCATTTACGGCATGTTCGGGCTCTTTATTTTCGCGCCGCTCTTTGCTGAATACGGCCAGCCGGCACTGCAGTCCACCATTGGCCAGATGCCGCTGATCGGACCCTTTTTTGGCGGCGCAATGAATGGAATCGGCATCTTGGCCGCCGGCATCATCCTGTCCTTCATGATCTTGCCGTTCATCGCCGCCGTGATGCGCGATGTATTCGAGATCGTGCCCCCGATCCTGCGGGAATCCGCCTATGGGCTGGGCTGCACGACCTGGGAAGTCGTTCGCAGAATCGTGCTGCCCTACACCCAGAAGGGTGTGGTGGGCGGCATCATGCTCGGGCTGGGGCGGGCGCTAGGCGAAACCATGGCTGTCACCTTTGTGATCGGCAACTCGAATCGGCTCGCCGCATCATTGTTCGCACCGGGCACATCAATCGCGTCAACGCTGGCCAACGAGTTTGGCGAGGCCGATGACTTCCATATCTCGGCGCTGTTTGCGCTGGGTTTACTGCTGTTCCTCATCACCTTCATCGTGCTGACTCTGGCAAAGATTCTGATCAACCGATCGGAACGCGCCAAGGGCATCTGATTGTCTCTGCCACGCATCACCGTACCCCATGGATCCCGCCCTCTACCGTCGTCGCAAGCTCATTAACCAGGTTGGCATCGGCGCCTCAATGCTGGCGATGGCGCTTGGGCTGGTCGCGCTTCTCTGGATTCTCGCTGTGCTGTTTGGTAAGGGAATCGGCGGGCTTGACCTCAATGTCTTCACCCAGTCCACGCCCGCACCGGGCTCCGAGGGCGGTGGACTTGCAAATGCCATCGTCGGCAGCCTGATGATGATTGTGTTCACGACGCTGGTGGCCACGCCGCTCGGGATCCTCGCCGGCGTCTACCTCGCTGAATACGGCCAGTCTGGCTGGTTTGGCGAAACCACCCGGTTCGTGACCGATGTGATGTTGTCAGCGCCTTCTATCGTGATCGGCCTCTTCGTGTATGCCATCGCGGTCGATACTGTGGATCACTTTTCGGGCTGGGCGGGTTCGCTCGCCTTGTCGCTGATCGCAGTGCCGGTGATTCTGCGCACCACCGAAAACATGTTGCGGCTGGTGCCGGGGAGCCTGCGCGAAGCGGCGTTTGCGCTCGGTGCACCGCGTTGGCGGGTCGCCACCATGGTGACCTTGCGCGCTGCCCGCTCGGGCGTCGTCACCGGCGTCCTGCTGGCACTGGCCCGTATCAGCGGCGAGACTGCACCGCTTCTCTTTACCGCGCTCAACAACCAATTCTTCTCCACCGACATGTCCAAGCCCATGTCGAACCTGCCGGTGGTGATTTTTCAGTTCGCAATGAGCCCCTACGATAATTGGATCCGCCTGGCCTGGACTGGTGCGCTGCTGATCACCGTGGCGGTTCTGGTGCTCAATATCGTGGCCCGGGTCTTCTTCAGAGACAAGGTGCAGTCGTGACGACATCTCTTTCTCAGCCGGCTGCCGAGCCGTCGCAAGCGGGATTGGCCAACGCCATCGAAACCCGCGGCCTCAATTTTTTCTACGGACAGTTCCAGGGGCTTCGTAATATCAATCTCGATGTCGTCGAGCATAAGGTGACAGCGTTCATCGGCCCCTCGGGATGCGGTAAGTCGACGCTCCTGCGCACCCTCAATCGGATGTACAGCCTCTACCCGGGCCAGCGAGCGGAAGGCTCAATCATGTTCGAGGGGCGGAACATTCTCGACCCGGGCCAGGATTTGAACCTGCTGCGCGCCCGGATCGGCATGGTGTTTCAGAAGCCCACGCCCTTCCCCATGTCTATCTACGACAACATCGCGTTCGGCGTGAACCTGTACGAGCGGCTCGATCGAGCCGAGATGGATGAGCGCGTGGAATGGGCACTCAGCAAGGCCGCGCTCTGGGGCGAGGTCAAGGACAAGCTCCGCCAAAGCGGGCTGTCACTCTCCGGGGGCCAGCAGCAAAGGCTCTGTATCGCGCGGAGCGTGGCGGTCAAGCCCTCCGTGATCCTGCTGGACGAACCCACCTCGGCGCTCGACCCGATCTCAACTGCCAAGGTTGAGCAACTGGTGCACGAACTGAAGTCCGAGTACACGGTTGCCATCGTCACGCACAACATGCAGCAGGCGGCTCGAGTCTCTGATTTCACGGTCTACATGTATCTAGGTGAAATGATCGAGTACGGTCGCACCGACGAGATCTTTTTGAAGCCCAAGAGCAAACAGACCGAGGACTACATCACCGGCCGCTTCGGCTGAGACCCCTTCACTGCAATCGGGTAGCACACGATGGCTCCAGCACACACCGACCGGCACTTCGACGAACAGCTTGAGCGGCTCACCTCCAGCATCGGCGCGATGGGCGACTTCGCGATCGCCCAGTTCAGCGATGCCGTCCGCGCACTGATTGACCGCGACGCCGAGCTCGCCTCGCGTGTGGTCGATCAGGACCGTATGATCGATGCGCTTCGCCGGGATCTGTCGGCCTCGGCGGCGCTGGTCATCGTCAAGCGGCAACCGCTTGCCGGCGACCTCGACGAAGTGCTCGCCGACCTGCGAATCGTTGAAGACCTCGAACGGGTCGGTGATCTGTCGAAAAACATTGCTCGCCGCGCGCGTTCGCTATCGGCGGGCTCGTTCCCTCAGGATGTCCTCACAGGCTTTGACGGAATGTCTCAGCGGTGCGTCGCGCAGGTCCGTAATGCGATCGAAGCGTTCCTTCACCGCAACGCAGGTCAGGCGCGAGACGTCAAAATGCTCGATGACAGCATCGATAGCGAGCACCACAGCCTGATCGAACAGATCGTCGCGTTGATGGGGGAATCACGTGGCGATGTCGCTGATTTTGTGCATCTTCTGTTCTGCGTGAAAAATGCAGAGCGGATCGCAGACCACGCGGTCAGTATTGCCGAGGCGGCGCACCTGAAAACAACAGGTAAGCCGATCGGCCCGGTCACCTCGCTCGGTTGACCCCACGCTTCAGCGCTATGTCGGGTCGCGCGGCGCCCCGTCGGGTAAAGCGAAGCGACGCGTCCGTCGCAGATTCTCTGAACGAGCGCCGCATAAGCCCTCATTGGGTTATCCATCGCCGTCGGGCCTGATCCGCTCCGGTAAGTTAAGATCCTGAGCGCGCAGAACACAGCCCCTGCGCCACCTGCCCGACGCCTGCCGACACCTGAGGTGGGCTCCCTCCGCCGTCGACTCGAACCGCTCACGCCATCGCCATGACATCCCTCGACGCAAGATATGCCAGGCCCGCGCCGCCCGCGTCGGCCACCACCGAGCGCCTGCGTTTTCGCGCCCCCGAGATTCAGGCCTATGCCAGTGCACTCCTCGAATCGTCCGGGTTATCCGCGGACATCGCCCACGAGGTCGCCGAGGTGCTTCTGGAGGGCGATCTGCTCGGCCACGATACGCATGGCCTGCATCTTCTGGCGGGCTACCTGCGCGAACTCGATTCAGGCACCATGAACTGCAAAGGACCCCAGCGCGTGCTCGCCGAGCGAAGCGTCGTAGCCACCTGGGACGGCGAACGACTGCCAGGCCCCTGGCTGGTCCGTGAGGCGATCAGGTGGGCCACCCCCCGCGCCCGCGAACACGGGCAGGCGAGCGTCGCGATCCGGCGTAGCCACCATATCGCATGTCTGGCGGCCTATCTCGAAGCACCGGCGCGTGATGGGCTGGTGGTGATGGTCTCCAGTTCCGACCCGGCAGTGGCCAGTGTCGCGCCCTACGGCGGGACCACGGCGGTCTTCACGCCCAACCCCATTGCCGCCGGCTTCCCCACCGAGGGGGATCCGGTGATGATCGACATCTCGGCATCGATCACCACCAACGGAATGAGCGCCCGCATGCGCGACGCGGGTGAACTCGGTCGGCATGACTGGTGGCTCGATGCCGCGGGCCATCCGACGCGCAACCCCGCCGTCTTGTTTGAGAAGCCGCCCGGGACCATCCTTCCGGTTGGCGGACTGGACGCGGGTCACAAAGGCTACGGCCTGGCGCTCCTGATCGAGGCGCTCACCGGCGGCCTGGCGGGTCACGGCCGAGCCGATCCCGCAGAGGGCTGGGGCGCCACGGTTCATGTGCAGCTAATCGATCCGTCCGCTTTTTCCGGACTTGAGGCATTTCGCCGACAGACCGAACACGTGGCGCGCGCTTGTCGTGAATCAACGCCGCGCAACGTTGAAGCGCCTGTGCGGCTGCCCGGCGAGCGCGGGCTTGCAAGAAAACGCGAGCAGCTCGAGCACGGCGTGGCCCTTCACCCAGCCATCCTGCCCTCGCTCGCGGCACGTGCCGAACGAGCGGGCATTCAGGCGCCCGCCCCCGTCTGAGGCCCGCCTTCTGGTGAGCTCACCTATCCTTTCATCCAACCCCCTCATCCCAACGCCATGTCCACCCAACCCATGATCGTCCAAGTCGGTCCGCTGCACGGGCCCACACAGGATGAACTCGCACGCCGCTACGACGTCCGCCGACTGTTTGAGGCCACCGACCAGGCCGCCTTCCTCGCAGCAGTGGCGCCTCAATGCCAGGTTGCGGTCACCTCGGGCACCCGGGGCATGGAGGCTTCGCTGATGAAGGCTCTCCCTCAACTCAAGCTCGTCGCCTGCTTCGGGGTCGGAGTTGATGCGATCGATGTCGCGCACGCGCATGCAAACGGAATCGCCGTCAGCAACACCCCGGATGTGCTCACTGAAGACGTCGCCGATCTGGCCCTCGCGCTGCTTCTGGGTGCCGTCCGGCGCATTCCCCAGGGCGATCGATTTGTTCGCGAGGGATCCTGGCTCAAGGGCGGGATGGCGCTCACGGCAAGCATGCAGCACCGCAAGGTGGGTATCGTCGGGTTGGGGCGAATTGGCGCTGCCATCGCGAAGCGCTGCGCCGCTTTCAATACCGAGCTCGCCTACTTTGGCCCGCGCGAGAAGCCAGCAAGCGGTCTGCGCTATTTTGCCGACCTGGTTGCCATGGCCCGCTGGTCCGATGTGCTGATCGCCGCCTGTCCGGGCGGCGAGGGTACGCGCGGCCTGGTCTCGCGCAGCGTCCTCGAGGCACTCGGCCCGACAGGCGTGTTCGTCAACATCGCCCGCGGCTCGGTCGTCGACGAGGCGGCGCTCACCGAGCTCCTCACCCGTGGCGCGCTTGGATCGGCCGGACTGGATGTGTTCGAGCGCGAGCCGCAGGTGCCGGCCGGCCTGATTGCGCTGGATCACGTAGTGCTACATCCCCACCAGGGTAGCGCCACGCATGACACCCGCGCGGCCATGGGACGCAAGGTGCTTGACAACGTGGAAGCCTGGTTCGCGGGCCGCCCGCTCATCGACCCGGTCTGACGCTGCCGCCCAAGGCTTTGCCGACAGCCCGCGACCGCGGGCCGCCCTCAACCTCGCAGGACATCCTGGTCGGATGCCGTGCAAGGCTCAGATACCGGCCCGCGACCCGCCGGGTCGACCGCTGCGATGCGCTCAGGTGTGGCCAGTTCGACCGGACCCGGCAGCCCATCTAGAAACCGCGACAACTCCTCGAGCGCAAGCCGGTACACCTCACGCTTGAATTCAATGACGGATTCGAGCGGAATCCAGTACGGGTTCCAGCGCCAGGCGTCAAACTCCGGCTGACCCGACGCCCGCAGGTCAACGTCGGTGTCGCGGCCCAGCATCCTGATCAGGAACCAGATCTGTTTCTGGCCGCGATAGTGACTGCGCATTTCCCGGCGCACCCAGTGCGTGGGTACGTCATAGCGCAGCCAATCGCGCGTGCGACCGATCACCCTGACATGATCGGGCATGAGCCCGGTTTCCTCCCGCAGCTCGCGAAACATCGCCTGCTGCGGTGATTCCCCGCGTTTGATCCCGCCCTGAGGAAACTGCCAGGCGTGTTCGCGGATCCGCTTGCCCCAGAAGACTTCGTTCCGGCCGTTGACCAGGATGATGCCGACGTTGGGGCGGTAGCCTTCACGATCGAGCATGGCCGCACCCGTTGATCTCTTACAATGCGTCCGATTATATCGGGCGCTTGCGCGCGCCCGCACTCCTGAAACGGACTCCCATGAAAGCCTCAAGTTTCCACATCGCCACGCTCAAGGAGGCGCCCTCCGACGCCGAGATCGTGAGCCACCGACTCATGACCCGCGCTGGCATGATCCGCCGGCTCGCAGGGGGCATCTACAACTACATGCCGATGGGGCTTCGCACCATCCGCAAGATCGAAGCCATCATCCGCGAAGAAATGGATGCGGCAGGTGCCATCGAACTGCTGATGCCGGTGATTCAGCCGGCCGAACTCTGGATGGAGTCAGGCCGCTGGGAGCGCTACGGTCCGGAACTTCTGCGAATCAAGGACCGGCACGGTCGCGACTTCATCGTGCAGCCGACCTCCGAAGAGGTGATCACCGATATCGCCCGCCAGGACATTCGCAGCTACCGGCAGATGCCGAAAAACTTCTATCACATCCAGACCAAGTTCCGCGATGAGCGCCGCCCCCGCTTCGGACTGATGCGGGGTCGCGAATTCACCATGAAGGATGCGTATTCGTTTGATCGCAGCAAAGAGGCGGCGCTCGCCTCCTACCAGACCATGTTCGAGGCCTATACCCGGATCTTCAGCCGGATAGGCCTCGCCTTTCGCGCAGTCGCCGCCGATACCGGCGCCATTGGAGGCTCCGCGAGCCATGAATTCCAGGTGATCGCCGATACCGGCGAGGATGCGATCGCCTACTGCCCCACGAGCGAGTTCGCCGCCAACATCGAGCTCGCCGAGGCCCTGCCGCTTCTCGAGGCGCGCGCGCCAGCGGCTGCCCCGCTTGCCAAGACGCCCACCCCGGGCCGCAGCACCTGCGCCGATGTCGCCGAATTGCTCGGCCTCGCGCTCTCGCGCACGGTGAAATCGCTCGTGCTTGCGGTTGACGAGCGCGAGACGCCCAAGGATGGCGCGGACGACCCCGATTTTCGCGGCCGGATCGTAGCCACCCGCATCTTCCTGCTGCTGGTGCGGGGCGATCACGACTTGAACGAAGTCAAGGCTGGCAAAGTCCCTGGTCTGGAAGGCTTTCGCTTTGCGACCGAGGCCGAAATCATCGAGCACTTCGGTACGCCCCCCGGCTATCTCGGTCCAATCGGCATGGTGAAGCCAGTGACCGTGGTGGCCGATCGAACCGTCGCCCGCATGAGTGATTTCGTCTGCGGCGCGAATGATTCGGGCTTTCATTACACCGGCGTCAACTGGGGGCGAGACCTTCCCGAGCCGCTGGTGGCCGATATCCGCAATGTTCAGGCCGGCGACCCCTCGCCCGACGGCCGCGGCAGCCTCGCCATCCAGCGCGGGATTGAAGTGGGACATGTGTTCTATCTCGGGACCAAATACTCCGAGGCGATGCGCGCGGTGTTCGTCGATGAAGACGGCGCAAGCAAACCGATTGAAATGGGCTGCTACGGCATTGGCGTCACGCGACTGCTGGGCGCGGCCATCGAACAGAATCACGACGCGCGCGGCATTATCTGGCCGGCCGCCATCGCTCCGTTTGAGGTGGTGATCTGCCCGGTCGGCCTTGACCGCTCGGAGGCTGTTCGTACTGCCGCGCTCGCGCTCTATGCGGAGCTGCGCGAGGCGGGGATCGATGTGATTCTCGATGACCGCGGCGAGCGTCCCGGCGCCATGTTCGCCGACTGGGAACTGATCGGCGTGCCGATACGGATCACGGTGGGCGAGCGTGGGCTCAAGGAAGGTCGGGTGGAACTGCAGGGCCGGCGCGACACCGAACCCCGCCTGCTCGCACCCACCGAGGTTCGCGCTGCGCTGGCAGGGCTGCTCAACCGGGCTTGAAGGTCTTTGCGCTCGCGCCGGCTGGCCTCGCTCAGGCGGCCGGCGCCAGCACCTTGCCGGGGTTCATGATGCCAAGCGGATCCAGCGCTTCTTTGATCGCACGCATCAGACCCATTTCAACCGCTGATTTGTAGCGCGCGGCTTCATCGCGCCGTAGTTGCCCGAGACCGTGCTCGGCCGAGATCGACCCGCGGCGGGCCACGACCGCGTCATGCGTGATCAGGTTGATGGCGGGCTGGAGTGCAAGAAACGCCGCCTCATCCGCGGCACTGTCGGGCGGCGACACGTTGTAGTGCAGGTTGCCATCGCCCAGATGACCAAACACCACCATGCGCACCCCCGGAAAGCGGGTGGTGAGATCGGCGTTGGTGTGCTCGACGAACTCAGCGATGGCGGAAATGGGCACCGACACATCATGTTTGATGTTCTTGCCCTCGGCGGCCTGCGCTTCGGAGATGTTTTCGCGCAGCGCCCACATGGCGCGGCTCTGTGCAATGGAGCTCGCCACTGCGGCATCCGAGATCAGACCCGCCTCGAGCGCATCGGCAAGGAGCTCGGTGAGGGCCGCCTGCGCATGGGCCTCGCTCTGCGCATCCGAACATTCGAGCAGCACGTAGTAAGGACTGCGAGCGCCCGCAAGCGGCAGCCGGCAATCGGGGAAATGGCGCAGCACCAGTTCGATACAAAACGACGACATGAGTTCGAACCCGGTGAGCGCAGCCCCCATGCGACGTTGCGCCCGCTCGAGGAGCGCCACCGCAGCGCGGGGATCGGCGAGCGCAACGAACGCGGTCAGTTGTGCCGCGGGCATCGGATGGAGCTTGAGCGTGGCCGCAGTGATGACGCCCAGCGTCCCCTCGGCACCGATGAACAGATCGCGCAGATCGTAGCCGGTGTTGTCTTTGCGCAGGCCCCGCAGGCCATCCCAGAGTTCGCCCGCAGCCGTGACCACCTCGAGGCCCAGGCAGAGTTCGCGCGCGTTTCCAAAGCGCAGCACCTGCACCCCGCCAGCATTGGTGGAGAGGTTGCCGCCGATGGTGCAGGAGCCCTCGGCCGCGAGGCTGAGCGGGAAGAGTCGCCCGGCCTCGGCCGCGTGTCGCTGAATTTGCGCAAGCACGCAACCGGCTTCAACCGTGATGGAATTATTGGCTGTGTCGATCGCGCGCACCCGGTTGAGCCGCGCGAGCGACAGCACCAGCGCACGGCCGGAGTCATCGGGCGTGGCCCCGCCCGACAGCCCGGTGTTGCCGCCCTGCGGCACGACCGGCACGCGCCGGGCAGCGCACCAGCGCACGACCGCAGCGACATCGGCCGCGGTATCGGGCTGTACGACCGCGAGCGCACGCCCCACGTAGCGTTTGCGCCAGTCGGTGAGAAAAGGCGCCATGTCGGCCGCCGCATCGAGCAGCCGTCCAGAAAAGACGCCGCGGAGTTCGCTGACCAGTGCGTGCGGATCCATGGCGGGCGGACTCAGCGCATGCCCGGAAAGGCGCCCTTGAGGCTTCGCATCATTTTGGCCATCCCGCCTTTCTGCATGCGCTTCATCATGGTCTGCATCTGCTCGAACTGGTTCAGGAGCCGGTTCACTTCCTGCACCTGCACGCCCGCGCCGGTAGCGATCCGGCGCTTGCGCGAGGCCTTGATCAGTTCGGGGCGGCTGCGCTCAGCGGGCGTCATGGAATGGACGATGCCCTGCATACGGCGCATCTGGCGCTCGGCCTGCGCCATGTCGGCGCCTGCGGCAGCCTGCTGCATCTGCGCGGGCAGCTTGTCCATGAGCGAACCCAGCCCACCCATGCGATTCATCTGCCCGATCTGAGCCGCAAAGTCGTTCAGGTCGAACCGGTCGCCTGATTTGAGTTTGGCTGCAAGCTTCTGGGCCGCCTGCTGATCGACCACCCGGCCCGCCTCCTCCACCAGGGAGACGATGTCGCCCATGCCAAGGATGCGGCCGGCCATGCGCTCGGGATGAAACGCCTCCAGGCCATCAATTTTTTCACCTATTCCGGCGAACTTGATGGGCGCGCCTGTGACTGCCTTGACCGAGAGCGCCGCACCGCCACGCGAGTCGCCGTCCAGCTTGGTGAGCACCACACCGGTGACGGTCACGGTCTGGCCGAAAGCGCGCGCGGTGTTCACCGCATCCTGCCCCTGCATCGCATCAACCACCAGGAGCGTTTCCACAGGCCTTGCGGTGGCAGCCAGCGCGGCAATCTCGCGCATCATCGCCTCATCGATCGCGAGCCGACCCGCGGTATCAATGAGAAGCACATCATGGTAGTGCGTGCGGGCCCACTGGAGCGCCGCCTCCGCGATGGCCTGCGGGACCTGATCAGCAGAGGACGGGAAGAAATCGGCCCCCGCCTGTTCGGTCACGACACGCAGCTGCTCGATGGCTGCGGGCCGATAGACGTCACAGGAAACAGTGAGCACTTTCTTTTTCTGCCCGCGCAGCCACAGCGCAAGTTTTCCCACGGTGGTGGTTTTCCCTGCGCCCTGCAGACCCGCCATCAGGATGACCGCTGGCGGCTGCACGGCGAGGTTCAGGCCCGCGCCCTGGCCCCCCATCAGGTCGGTGAGCTCGCGATGCACCACCCCGACCAGCGCCTGCCCGGGCGTGAGGCTTCCCACCACCTCCTGGCCAAGCGCCTTCTCGCGAATCTTGGCGATGAAGTCGCGCACCACCGGCAGTGCCACGTCGGCTTCGAGCAGCGCAATGCGAATCTCGCGCAGCATGTCCTGCGTGTTGGCTTCGGTGAGCCGCGCCTGGCCGCGGATCGTCTTGACGACCCGTGACAATCGTTGTGAGAGGGTATCGAGCATGGGCTGAGTTAAACTGGACCGGTGAAGATTCTACTGGTTCTGGTTTTCATTGCGCCGGCCCTGCTCTACCTCGCCGCGTGGCGCGTGCCGGGGCGGTTTGCCACGCCCTTGCTGATCGCTGCCCTCGCGCTGCATGCCGGGTCCCTGTTCATCGCTACCCGCTCGCCCGAGGGCTGGCGGTTCGGCTTTGCCAGCATTCTGTCGGCAACGGTCTGGGTGGGCATGGCGGTCATCTGGCTTGAAGCACTCAGCGCCGGTTTGAAGGCCCTTCGCGGGGTCCTATTACCGATTGCAGCCCTCGCCGTGATGCTGCCGCTTGCCTTTCCCGGGGCCGAACTCGGCGAACGCGCGGTGCGTCCGCTCTTTGTCCCCCATCTGCTCGCCGGTACGCTTGCCTACGGCGTACTCGCGCTGGCCGCACTCCATGCGGTCTTGATGGCAGTGGCCGAACGGGCGCTCCATGCGGGATCGGGGGCTCCGCGCGGCTGGACCGCGCGCATCCTCGAGGATCTCCCGCCACTCCTTGCGCTCGAGCGAATCCTGTTTCGGCTGATTGCAGCTGGATTCACCTTTCTCACGCTCACCGCGGCCACCGGCGTGTTTTTCTCCGAGCAGGTGTTCGGCAAGCCCCTTACGCTCGATCACAAAACCGTGTTCACGCTGATCTCCTGGGGCGTGTTTGGCGTCCTGCTCCTGGGCCGCCGCCTGCGCGGCTGGCGCGGCAAGACCGCGTTACGCCTCACGCTGGGCGGATTCGGGCTGCTGCTCCTTGCCTATGTTGGTAGCCGCTTCGTGCTCGAGGTGGTCCTGCGGCGGGGATGATGGGAAAGTTCACCGTATGGATCGTACTCGCCGGGGTCGCCTGGCTTGGGTGGACGCTCTGGCGCATCGGCCGTCGCCGTGCGGAGTCTGCCGCGTCGCCGCCGCCGGCCGAGTCCGATTCGGCGCGCCCCCGAGCGCAGGCCACCGACGCAGCCTCGGGTGAGTCGCCGCCCGAACCGATGTTGCGCTGTGCGCATTGCGGACTCTATCTCCCAGCGCGTGATGCGGTCGCAGGCGCGCGCGGCTCAAGCTATTGCAGCACCGCGCATCGCGACCTCACCGAGCCAACGCCGCGCGGTCCTTCTGCCTCACGATGACCGCACGCCGCGTCGGGTCGATCCAATGGTCGGATGCACCCGGCGGTTGGCTACACGGGGTGAAGCAGCTCGAATCACCCAACTTCAATGCCCGTCCACCGGGGATGGCCATCGATACGCTGGTGATGCACTTCATCAGCCTGCCGCCCGGCGTGTTCTCGGGCAACGCCATCGAGCGTTTGTTTCTTAATCAGTTGACCACCAGCGACGACCCCAGGCTCGCCTGTCTCGCCGATCTGCAGGTATCGGCCCACCTGTTAATCCGGCGCCGCGGCGAGGTGGTGCAGTTCGTCGGGACTGATCAGC
Organism: Betaproteobacteria bacterium; assembly: GCA_018969885.1. The sequence continues at coordinate 15,951 of JAGWXN010000031.1, forward strand.
GCGCCTGGCACGCTGGCCCCTCCCGCATGCTCGACCGGGAACGCTGCAACGATTTTTCGATCGGTATCGAACTCGAAGGTGACGGGGCGCACCGATTTACGCATGCACAATATCGGCGCCTCGCGCAAGTCATTGGACTGTTGCGCGCGCGCCACCCGTTGCGATGGGTGGCAGGCCACGAAGATGTGGCCCCCGGCCGCAAGCAAGACCCGGGACCCTTCTTCGATTGGGCTCGCGTACTTTCGAGCCCTGAAGCGACGGGGCTTATCAGGCCGTTTTGACCGGAAAACCGCGCCAGATCGTGCGTTGAATTTTACGAAGCAAATTTTTCAGTCTTTGCGAGCCCATCATGGCCCGAAAACAACATCAGGCCGTGGTTGGAACCGTCAGTTCGTGAATCGATGCGATTCTTGATCAGGCGCCGACTCCAGCATTGATTGAATCGGTTGCAAGACTTGATCGGGTGGGTCCCGACCACTAGAATTAGGTCCAACGATCGGCAGACCCCCCACATCTAGTGCTTCCCGCGTCATCACGGACAGTCAGTGTGTCCGCGTGTCAGATGCGTATGGAGCTTTTCGGGGCGTAGTGCATCGGTCGTCCGGAATGGGTCCGGACAGCAAAGAACAGGTCAGGCTGGCGTGACGCGTAATCAGGCGCCCATCGCCATCACAACAAGGAGAATCGTATGCAGAGAGTCGCTGAGCGCACCAGGCAGGAGTCGTTGATGCCCCAGGGGGTCGCGGCCACCGTCGAAACCGCACCGGGCGCTCAGTCGACCGCTTTCCTCGCCGACTTCAAAGTCATCCGCCGCAACGGTTCGGTGGTGGCGTTTGAGCCCGGCAAGATCTCGGTTGCCATGACCAAAGCGTTCCTCGCTGTGCATGGCGGGCAGAGCGCGGCGTCGGCCAGGGTTCGCGAACTGGTTGAGCGCCTGACCGGGGCGGTGGTCTCGGCGCTCGCGCGCGGCAAGCAGGGCGGCGGCACCTTTCATATCGAAGACATTCAGGACCACGTCGAACTCGCACTCATGCGCTTCGGCGAACACGAAGTGGCGCGCGCCTATGTGCTCTACCGCGAGCGCCGTACGCAGGAGCGCGCTGCCGCACGCCAGGAGCGCGACAGCGCCAACCAGACAACCCTGCATGTCGTCGAGGGCGGTCAGCGCAGCCCGCTTGATATTTCTGCGCTGCGTTCGCTGATCGCCTCGGCCTGTGTGGGGCTGGGCGAATTCGTGAGCGCGGACACCGTACTTTCGGAAACCGTGCGCAACCTCTACGACGGCGTCCCGCTCGAAGAGGTCTACAAATCAGCGATCCTGTCCGCTCGCGCACTGATCGAAAAAGACCCGGCTTACAGCCAGGTGACCGCCCGGTTGCTGCTGCACACCATGCGTCGAGAGGCGCTCGGCGAAGAAGTAGCCCATTCCGCAATGACCACACGCTACGCCGACTATTTTCCGGGCTTCATGCGCCGTGGTGTCGAGGCGGGGCTCATCGACGAAAAGCTACTGCAGTTCGATCTGCGTCGGCTCGGTGCAGCGCTTCAGGCTGACCGCGACCTGCAGTTCACTTACCTGGGACTGCAGACCCTTTACGACCGCTACTTCCTTCACATCGACGAACAGCGGATCGAGCTGCCGCAGGCATTTTTCATGCGCGTCGCCATGGGTCTGTCGCTCAATGAAGTCAACCGAGAAGAGCGAGCCATCGAGTTCTACGAACTCCTCTCCACGTTCGATTTCATGAGCTCCACGCCCACGCTGTTCAACTCGGGCACCCAGCGTTCGCAGCTTTCCTCTTGCTATCTCACCACCGTGTCCGACGATCTTGACGGCATTTATGAAGCCATCAAGGAAAACGCGCTGCTTGCCAAGTACGCAGGCGGTCTCGGTAACGACTGGACGCCGGTTCGCGCACTCGGCAGTCATATCCGTGGCACCAACGGCAAGAGCCAGGGCGTGGTGCCCTTCCTCAAGGTGGTCAACGACACCGCAGTGGCGGTCAACCAGGGTGGCAAGCGCAAGGGCGCCGTCTGCGCCTACCTCGAGACCTGGCACCTGGACATCGAGGAGTTTCTCGAGCTGCGTAAGAACACCGGCGATGATCGTCGCCGCACGCACGACATGAACACGGCCAACTGGATCCCTGACCTCTTCATGAAGCGGGTCATGGAAAACGCCGAATGGACCCTGTTCTCACCCGCTGACTGCCGCGACCTCCACGACAAGGTCGGCCGCGAATTCGAACAAGCCTACCTACGGCACGAGGCGCGCGCTGCCAATGGTGAACTCAAGCTGTTCCGCAAGGTTCCGGCGATCCAGCTCTGGCGCAAGATGCTTTCGATGCTGTTTGAAACCGGCCATCCCTGGATCACCTTCAAGGATCCCTGCAATCTGCGCAGCCCCCAGCAACACGTGGGGGTCGTCCACAGCTCCAACCTGTGCACCGAGATCACGCTCAACACCAGCGACACCGAGATCGCGGTGTGCAACCTCGGCTCGGTGAACCTGGCCCAGCACCTGACCGACGGCCCGGACGGCACGAAGACCATCGACCAGGCCAAGCTGAAGAAGACGGTCTCCACCGCCATGCGGATGCTCGACAACGTGATCGACATCAACTACTACGCGGTGAAGAAGGCGCGCGACTCCAACCTGCGCCACCG
>JAGWXN010000399.1 GCA_018969885.1 Betaproteobacteria bacterium
TGCACGCGTGCATTGACCGCCGCTGACCGGCTCTGCTATGGTCAATGCATTCGTCAACACGGAGACATGTCCCATGCGACTCGCCACCCGACTCGCTGCCGCCCTGGCCGCGTTCACCGCCGCGGGCTTTGCCGCCGCCCAAACCAAGCTCGATGTGTCCATGCCCTGGGGGCCCACCGAGTTTCACACCGTCAATGCACAGAATTTTGCCAAACGGGTGGCCGAAGTCACCAATGGCCGGATCACCATGACGGTTCATGCGGGCGGCTCGCTCGGCATCAAGGCCAATGAAACCGTGCGCGCCATCGAAGATGGCACTGTTGCGATGGCCGAATTCGCCGGGTTTCAGAATGTGGGCGATGTTCCGCTTCTCGGTATCGAGAGCCTGCCCTTCCTCGTCGACAACTACGAGCAGCTGCGCACCATGCACAGCTTTGTGCGGCCGCAGTGGGTGGCTGAACTCGCCAAGCGTGGCAACAAGGTGCTGTATGTGGTGCCCTGGCCCAGCCAGAATTTTTTCCTGAAGAAGCAGGTGCGTGGCATTGATGACCTGAAGGGTGTGCGCATGCGCACCTACGACCGCGTGACCGCTGAAATGGTGACCAAGCTCGGCATGGTGCCCCAGCAGATGAACAACCCCGACATCGTTCCGGCGCTGGCTTCAGGGCGGCTTGATGCTGTCATGACCTCGGGCACCACTGCGGTCTCGCAGAAATACTGGGAATTCCTGAAACACACCTACACCACCAATCACCTTTGGGCGTCTAACCTGATGGTGATCGGCGCGCGCACCTGGGACAAGCTCTCGCCGGCCGACCGCGCCGCCATCGAGAAACTCGCCGCCGAGATGGAGCCCGAGTTCTGGAAGGTGAGCATGGCCGAGCACACCACCCGCATGAAGCAGCTCACCGACAACGGCATGACGGTCGAAGCTCCGCCCGCGCAGATGGTCGAGCGCATGCGTGCCGTTACCCGCCCCATGTGGGATGACTTCGGCAAGCGTAACGGCGCCGAGGCGGCCAAGGTGCTCGACGCCTACCTGGGCGCCACGGGCCGCAAGTAAGCCAACCGATCCACGCGCACTCAGCCGACCGCCGTGGTCAGCATGCCTTCCCCGGTGGTTCGGTCAGTGCGGGCAGTCTGCCGCCTGATTGACGCCCTCAATCTGGCGGGAGGCGTGTTTGCGGCGGCGTGCTGCGCACTGCTCGCGCTCATGCTGATCGTCGAAGTCATCGTCACGTCGATGTTCGCCTGGTCGCAGCCCTGGGCGGTTGAATATGGCGCCTACCTGTGCGCCTTCACCATGCTCGCCGGTTCGGGCTATGCATTGCGCGCCGGGTCCCACATCCGGGTGCAGCTCGCGCTCGAATGGTCGGCGCGCAGCGTGCGGCCGCTGATCGAACTTTTCTGCACCACCGCTGCGCTGGTCGTGGCGGTCATGCTGTCTTGGGGGCTGATCGAACTCGCCTGGCGCAGCCACGTGCGTAACAGCGTGTCTTACTTCGCCATGCAAACGCCCCTCGCTTGGCCACAGGCCATGATGGCCGCCGGCGCGGTGCTGCTGGCTGCGGCGCTGGTCGCCCGCTTGCTCCGACTCCTGATTGGCGATCCGCCCGACCTCGCCACCGACGCCGGTTCGGCGACGGCACGCGCCGAATAACGTGGCCCAGGGCCTCCAGCCATGACCCCGGGTCTTTTCATCCTGTTTGTGATGCTCGCGGCGCTGGGCTCGGGCGTCTGGATTGGCTTTGCACTCCTGGGCACCGGTGTGATCGCGCTCGAGTGGTATCGCGACATGCCGATCGCGCGGGTCCTGGCACAGGACATCTGGGCGCGGCTGAACGCCGACGAACTGGTCACGCTTCCGCTCTTCATTCTGATGGGCGACATCCTGTTCCACACCCGGCTCTCAGAGTCGCTCTTCAGAGGGCTTGCACCCTGGGTGCAGCGACTGCCAGGCGGGCTGCTCCATGTGAATGTGCTGGGCTGCACGCTGTTTGCCGCAGTGTCGGGGTCGTCGGCAGCCACCACCGCCACGGTCGGCAAAATGACGCTGGTGGAGCTTATCAAGCGGGGCTATAACCGCGACCTGGCGATCGGGTCGCTCGCAGGCGCCGGCACCATCGGTCTCATGATTCCGCCATCCATCCCCATGATTGTCTACGGGGTGCTGGCGGAAGTCTCCATCCTCGATCTGTTCATCTGCGGGGTGGTGCCTGGCCTGCTCATTGCAGCGCTCTACGTACTCTGGATCATGTTTCGTGCGCTCACCGACCCCTCGGTTCAACCGGCGGTGCGAGAGCGAGCGAGCTGGGCCGAAAAATTCACCGCACTGGCCGACCTGCTGCCGGTAGTGTTCTTGATCGCCCTGGTGATCGGCTCGATGTACAGCGGCGTGGCAAGTGTCACTGAGGCGGCCGCCGTCGGCGTGGCGGGCGCGCTGCTGATCGCAGCCGGACAGCGCACGCTCAGCTGGCGCCTGCTTGGCCGGGCGTTGCTCTCCACCGTGCGCACCTGTTCCATGATCGGGCTCATTCTTGCGGGCGCGTTGTTTCTGTCGCGCGCGCTGGTAACGCTGGGTGTGCCGGCGGCGGCTGCGCAGTGGGTGGGTTCGCTGGGCCTGTCGCCCTACATGCTGATCTTCGCGCTCCTCATCGTTTATCTCATCCTGGGTACTGCGCTTGATGGCCTGTCTGCCATGGTGATGACCCTGCCGGTGGTGCTCCCAATGGTGGCGGCAGCAGGATTCAATCCGGTCTGGTTCGGCATCTTCATCATCATCACCATCGAGCTCTCCAACGTGTCGCCGCCGGTGGGCTTCAATCTGTTCGTCATTCAAGAAATGACGGGCGATACCCAGACGCGGGTAGCGCTCGCCTCGCTGCCTTTCTGTCTGCTGCTACTCGCCCTGATTGCGTTCATCACCGTCTGGCCGCAGATCGTTCTGGGCCCGCTCGCGTTCATTCGCGGATGAGCGCAAGCGGCGCCGTCACGCGTCGGCTCACCCGCCACGCCACGCT
>JAGWXN010000400.1 GCA_018969885.1 Betaproteobacteria bacterium
CAAGGCGCTTCTAGTCACGGCGGACGTACCAGTTCAACCGAACCGCGAATTCAACCGGCGTAACGGCTACACCTTCCCCTTCAAGGCCACGCCGCGCTCGGTGATCGACATGCTGCGCCATCCGCGCTGGTTGATCGAGGTCATCGGAAAGTATCAGCGCACCACCGGCATTCCTCAGTACGAAAAGATGCCGGAATACGCGGAGAACCTCACCTTCGATGACATTCGTGAGCTGCGCCGCCGGTGGCCCGGACAGCTGTTGGTCAAGGGCATTCTGCGCGCGGACGACGCGAAGAAGGCAGTCGATTGCGGCGCCGACGGCATCGTCGTGTCCAACCATGGCGGACGCTGCCTCGATGTTTCAGCCGCCCCGATCGATGTCCTGCCAGAAATTGTTGACGCGGTGGGTCAGCGTGCGTCGGTGCTCATGGATAGCGGGGTTCGTCGCGGCACCGATATCGCAAAAGCCGTGGCATTTGGCGCTCAGGGCGTACTCAGCGGCCGGCCGGGGCTTCTCGGCCTTTCACTTGCCGGTCAACCAGGCGCCGAACATGTTTTGGGGATTCTCCGGCGGGAGTTGCTGATCGCCATGGGTCAGTTGGGATGCGCCAAACTAAGTGAGCTGGGCCCGCACTTGTTTGAGCATCCGGCACTGATGCGCTCAGGCGGCCGCGAGCACACTTGAAGTAAACGCCGGGTCGAACACTTTATCGGCCAGCACCTGACAACGTTTCATGAGCCGCGGTTCGTCGGCCGCATAGTCGGCAACCGCGTTATGCCAGGTGCCCAGGTGATCCCACATGAGAACGTCGCCCACCTGCCAGCGATGCGTGTAGCGAAACTGCGGCTGCAGGACATGATCATAGAGCTGCGCAAGCAACGCGTCGCTCTCGTTTGAAGGCAGGCCCTCGATCCGCTCGGTGAAGCCCGGGTTCACATAAATCACACGACGTCCGGTGATGGGGTGAGTAAGCCAGACCGGATGCCGCACCGGTGGCCTAGCCAGGCGCTGCGCCTCGGTGAGCGGAGGACGCGTTGAGCCCTTTTCGCGCCGCATGAACTCCCAGTAGAAATTCAGATCGTGAACCGCGCTCAGCCCCTCCAGGCGACCGACCAGCGCGGGCGGCAGGGCATCAAAGGCAGCCTGCGTACTCACGAACTCGGTGGCGCCCAGAACCTGCCCATCACGCACCGGCACACGATGAGCCACCAGCACATTCACGAAACCCACGGTTGCGTTGTAGGTCATGTCGGTATGCCATGACTGCCCCGCGTCGGCGAGCCCGATGGGCTGGCCGTTATCCACTATGTTCGACAGAATCGTGACCTCAGGCTGGCCCGGTTCGTGGTAAGGCACGCCTTTGATTACCTGAAGCGAACCAAACCGCGCCGAAAACGCGCTGAGCGCCTTTGCATCGATCGGCTGATTGGGGAAGTGAAGAACACCCCGATCACCTAGGGCATGAAACAGGCGGGCAAACTGCGGATCGGTAAGCGGCGCCGACAGATCGATACCGGTGACTGTCGCGCCCAGGAGTCCATCATGCGATGCAATGTTCATGGCGGGGCTCCTTTCAGGGATGACGCCAGGGGCGTGCCGGTGGTTGACCGATTGTGCAGCGAAGCGATCCAATACCCGAGATCCGAAACTCCACCCGGTCACCCGGCGACAGCCGCAGGCCCAGGTCCATGGCGGAGCCCCCGGCGTAGCAGCCTGCGCTGATGACCTGCCCGGGCGCTACCGTTTGTCCCATCGACAGATAAGAGAGCATTTCGGGGAAAGTCCACACCATGCCCTGTGCCGAGGATTCAGATACCTGCTTGCCGTTGATGTGGAGCGACAGATGAAGGCCCCGCGGATCGCCGATTTCATCGCGCGTGACCAGCCACGTCCCCATGCCATTGCCTGAATCAAAGTCTTTGCCTTTGGACGGACCGCGCCCGGTCTTCATTTCCTCACGTTGAATATCACGAACGCTCGCGTCATTAACGATGGTGTAGCCCGCGATGGCACGCTCAGCTGCGTTCAGATCAAGGTCTTTACCGCCGGTGCCGACGATGCAAACGAGCTCGCACTCGACATCGACCTCGGACGCGTAGGGCGGATATTCCAGGACCGAATCGGTTCCGACATAAGAATCAGGGTTGCCTTTCCAGTAGGGCTTCACGCCGCTTTCTTCGGGCGCGCGGCTGAGATTGAATCCGTGCGCCGCGCCCGCGGCCGTGTGGGCTGGCCAGACACTGAAATTAGCCACTCCGGCCGGGCGCGGCACCGGCGCGAGGAACCGAACTTCGTCAGTGGGATGAACGAGACGCTGCCCGCTGGCGGTATGAGTCACGCCAGCGCCCAGGACGGTTTCGATGGCCTCACCGATCCAGTCAAACACGCGATCGCCGGATGCGATGAGGGCCACCATATCGGGTGGAACTTCGGCAAGCCCCACCCGCTCGGCGGCGGAGGCCGGCAATTGGCGCTCCTGCCAGGCCACGCGGACTGCGGTCGCGTCGACCACACCGAGCGCGTGGCTCACGCCAATCCGGCGTAAGCGGCCCACCGGGGTTGAGAGTTCAATGGTTGCGAGTTTCATGCGGATCCTGGCGGTTTGAAGCGATAGCGAAGGATGGGCTGCGGAAGTGCCGCCGGGTCACTCTGCCCTGATGCCGGCTGCTTTGGCCACCTCGCGCCAGGTCTGCGTATCGCGCTCGATAAAGTTGCGGAAGGGCTGCGCGGGCAAGGGGTCGGGCTGTAGCCCGGTGTCAATGAGTTTCGACTGGATGTCGGGCTGTGATAGCGCCTCGGCCAATGCGGTGTACAACCGGTCACGAATCGGGTCGGGAATGCCCGCGGGTCCGACCATGCCAAACCAGGAATTCGCGACGATACCGGGTACCCCCTGTTCAATGGCCGTACCAATGTCGGGAAGCTGCTTCTGCCGCACTTCGGACGTGACAGCGATCGCCTTGAGCCGGCCCGATCGGATATGCGGAAGCAAGGCAACCGTATAGATGATCATGGGGAC
>JAGWXN010000401.1 GCA_018969885.1 Betaproteobacteria bacterium
CCACCACGGTCAGCCATTGAATCGCGAGCAGTGAGGGCACCACCCACGCCCGCCACGGAGCGTGCGCGGCAGCCTGAAGCCAGGTGGTGCCACCGACCGGAACGCCGCCCTGCAACGCCCACGGGGTCAACGGATCGGCCGAAAAGAAGCGAAGGAGTACGCTGAGCGCCGCAACGCTGGCTGCGGTCATGACGGCGACGCCAATCCGCGTCTCGGTGGCCTCGCGCGCCGGCCGGTTGCGAAGTGACTCATCGGCGATGGGCAGGGCGGCGGTCCACGCCAGCGGATCCAGAACGCCCGCGATGGTGCAGGCCAAGAACGCCAGATCGGGGCGGCTGCGGCGAGCAGCAGCGATGGCCCAGGCGGCGGGCACCAGCGCCAGCATGACCTGCGGGGTGTTCAGCACCCAGGCAAAGGGCGCCGAGAGCACCATCAGCCATTGCGCGCGCTCCATGCCGCCGGGTGTTGTGTCGTGTCGAAGCGCCCGACCGACGCCGGCCAGCCACAACCAGACCAGCAGCAGGCGCACGGGCAGCAACGTGCGATGGTCCCATGCGTCGGTGATGATGTGCAGGTCGCCTGTCCAGGTACGCCAGGGAAGATCTGCAAACGTGGCGGGCGGCCGTGCTGGAAGCAGCCCCAGCGCTTGCGCCGTCAGCAGCGGAAGCACGAAGGTCAGCGTGACAAGACCCGCCTGCGACCACCAGACCGTCGATCGACCCGCCGACGAAGGCGCGTCGGAGCCGTCGTCGGGGCGGCTCTTCGCGCCTCGCGGTTTGCGCGGCTTTCTGACCTGCGCTCGCGCTGGCGAGTCGTCGCCGTCGGGTGTGACACGGGCGCCAGAGTCGGTCATGGAGGTTCGGTGTGACAGGATTGTCAGGGTGGGGCGAAGCGCTCGCGCCCGCGGGCAGGCGTCGGCGCGGGGCGCATAGCACGATCGCGCCGCTGCGCCTACGTCCACCTTGCAGAAGCGCGTGACAACTGCGAATCAGGCCCGCACAGCATGTGGTCACCTGCCCCGGTATTGTAATGTTGACGCTTCGCCCTGTTTCGTTTTTTCCCGCTCTGGTTGTTGTGGCACAGCTCGCTGCGTGCGCGGGCTCGCCGTCGCCGTCCACTTCGACACCCGCGGTGGTCGCCGACCTGCTCATGACCAACGGGCTGGGGTCGGCGTGCGCTGCGCATGGCGATTGCGCGGGTGGTGTGTGCGACCGGACGGTGCCGGGGGGCTATTGTACGGCGGGTTGCGAGACCGACGCCGACTGCCCTGACGAGGGCATCTGCGGTGAGGGTTACTGCCTGCAAAGGTGCGTATCGCAAAGGGAATGTCGCAGCGAAGAGTTTCAGTGCTACGCGTCCGATATCCCGGATGTGGGCGTGTGTGGTTTTGATTTGAGTGCGGTTACGCCGGCGGCGCCCAACACAGGTGCCGCTTGTCGTGCGACGGTCGAGTGCATGGCGACGTCGCCGCTGCAGGCGGCCTGCATGCCTTCGACCAATCAGGAAGGCGGGTTCACGGGCTGGCAGGACGGGATGTGCGTGGCCATGGGGTGTGGCGGCGATGTCGTGTGCGATGACGGATTTGCGTGTGTGGAGGGTCCCGTTTCGATTTGTCTGCCGGCCTGCACAGCCGACTCGGATTGCCGCACGGGCTATGCCTGTGCGCCCGATTTTGGGGCCTGCATGCCGGTGGTGAACTAAAAAGCGTATAGATGCCGGTGGGTTACGTGACGTGCCGCGGGGTGCCGCATGACGTGCCGATCGACACCCGCGCGGGAGGCGGGCAAGAAAGTTAGATCTGGCATCAACCTTGCTCGTTTCAGCAGGCAGGGCGGTCGCCGGTTTCTGGCGCTGCCCGACCGGTAAGACCAGCGCACGACGCTGGCCTCTGCGACAGGAGGTCCCCATGGTTACGTCTCCCGCACTTCTTGTTTCGCTCGAAGGGTTCTGGCCGTCCGCCAATCAGTATCGCCTTCCAGTGAGCCTGCCGCCGGTGTTGCATCGCATTCTGGTGGACCATCGCGCGCTGGGGTTCTGCATGGTTCCGTTTGGTAGCGCGCGCTTCTTCGGTGTGGCGACCGACCGCGAGCGGCTGACGCTGCAGACCGACGTGGAAGTGGCCTTCTCGATGCGAGGCGGCGTGCCGATCCGCACTGTTCTGCTGATGGAGAACCCGACGAGCCCGCGTGAGCTGGTAGAGACGGCGGGCGCGTTCGACATCGACCTCAGGCGGTCGATGCTCCTGAGTCAGCGAGGGTACCACGTTGGCATCTGCCGCGCCGCTGGCGTCGGTCGCTGGGCGACGGAGTCGGACCTGACCCGCACGCTGGCGTTTGCGTAGGGGGGCAACTTGCGAGCTGCCTGTTACGCCAGGGAAGAACTGTCGCGAAGAGCCACGAGCCGATGCAGCGTGCAAATCAACTGCGTGACTGGAGAATCACCAGCCTGGCTTCTCGCTCAAACTCACTCATATCCTCGATCCTCTCGAGGCGGGGCACGGCGTGCGGTGCAACGACAGACACGACATCGAGCAACGCTCCGCGTCGGCCCCGGGCCTCGCCTTCCTGAAAAGAGCGAGTACGCTCCCGGTTTAGCGCAGCGCGCTTCTCTTCGAGTGTCGTGGGAATCTGGTCCATGGCGATCGCCTCCATCAGGGCCTCCCGTTCGTTAATAGGCAAGTGTTCATCGGTACGCAAGGCTTCGAGTCGGCGTTCCCGTTCGTCTGGAGTGGCACCACGGCTGGTCAGGCGCCAATAACTGAAGCCTTTCTGCGCCGGTAATCGGCCAAGATCCAGCAGCACTAATCCGCCTGATTCGATGTCTCGCGTACACCAGCAGCCGGGACCTGCCTGAATGAGCCCGGGAATATTGTCCATTGCATTTCGTTGGAATTGTTCGGCGACCAGTACAACGACGGGAGCATTTTCGATCGCTTTCAGCCACGCGTCGGCCTCCGATGGTGTGCCCCAATTGGTAGTTCCCGCGCGCGCTACGTCATGCCGCC
>JAGWXN010000402.1 GCA_018969885.1 Betaproteobacteria bacterium
AGCATCACCTGCTTCCCGTGCTCGATGCCACCCCCGCCGGACGTCCGGTATACCTGAAATTGGGATTTTCAGACCAATGGGGCTTCACCCGCTGGGAGCACCGCACGCATCGGCGCGTGTCACCGGGTCATCGCCGCCATGACCTCACCGCTCCCCACGACATGGGGGGCACCCGCGTTGTACATGAACTGGACCGGATGGCCTTTGGTGCCGACCGCAGTCTGCTGCTTGACAGCCTGATGCGTCGAGCGCCATCGCTTGCCCTGGTCGCGAGGAACCACGAGCAGGCGCACGGGTTCTTACTGGCGCGGCCGGGTCGGGTGGCGACTCAGCTCGGGCCCGTGGTGGCCCGCGATTCCGACACCGCGATTGAACTGGCTGATGAGGCGCTGTCGCGGATCGACGGCGCCGTGTTTATTGACATTCCCGATTCGCAGCGCACGTTCGCCGACTGGGTCGCCTCAAGAGGCTTTGTTCCTCAGCGCCCGTTTACCAGAATGGCGCTAATCGACCCTAACCAAACATCCCTGCCTACCCCGCTCGTCACGCCCTTTGCCGTGGCGGGACCGGAACTGGGCTGACAAGGCGCGCCACCTTGCGCGCCAACCGTCAGCCCGCCCGCGGGTGTTATTTGGTCATGCGCACCGAACGATCGAGAAACTCGTTGGTGTAGACACTCTTTACCTCGAACGGTTTTTCGATGCCGATGTAATCGCGAACCAGCGCGTAGTCGTCCTGCATGCGTTGATCTTCGTGAACCCCCAGCGCCATCTCACGCGAGAATTTGTCGCTCATCAGTACTTCGACCAGCGACCAATTCACCAGTTCGTTATCGAACTTGAGCGCGCCGTTGGCATCGATCAGCGCCTGCACGCAGGGCTTGGGCTCCGCCACGCACGCGGCAAACGCACGCTGGGTTACCTTGACGAACTTGTCGATGGCCGCACGGTTCTTTTGCAGGAACTGCGGATTGACGATGATGGAATTGCCGTAAGGGTTGAGGCCCGCATCACGCCAGGCAAGAAAACCCATATCAGCCCCGAGCTCGGCCTGAAAGACGTGGTGGAGGTTGTAGAACGACGTGGTGGCATCAATCGACTTGGCCTTGAGCGCTGATAGCTTGGCGTTAGCGTCAATATTCACCCAGGTGACCGATTTCGGGTCCATACCGTTCGCTTTGGCAAGGGCGGGCCACATGATGCGCGCGCCGTCTGCAGCAGGGTTGCCGATTCGCTTGCCGGCGAGGTCTTTCACCGATTTGATGCCCGAGCTCTTCAGCCAGTAGAGGCCCTGTGGCGAATTGGCATAGACGTTGAACACCGCAATCGTCTGGGCGCCTTTGCCTGCAGCCACCAGCACGCCTGCCATATCAGCCAACCCGACCGGATTCGCGCCCGCGCCCACTTTTTGCGTGGACAGCGCGGATCCGCGTCCCGGCTCAAGGTTCACATCCAGGCCCTCTTTTGCATACCAGCCAAGCTTCTTCGCGTAGTAGTAGGGGGCATGATCGCCACCGGGTACCCAATTCAGTACGAAATCAATCTTGGTCTGTGAAAAAGCGGAACCTGCGGCAAGCGCCGCGGCAACCACCACCGCCGCGCGGGTTGCGGCAAGGCGTTGAATCATGGTGAGTCTCCCTGTTGTGTTGACACGTATCGGCTCGTGCTGGCCATCTCATCTCATCATAGAACATTGACGCCCGTCCGGCCATCGATCAAGATCCCCGCCGTCTCGTCTGAAAGCAGCCCACCGCCGTGCACCGATCCCAGCTTCCTGCCGCTATTGCCAAATTGCTTGCCGAGGGCACAGTGATTCCCGCCCACCCGCTCGCGCTGACCGCCGAGCGCACACTCGATCGCACACGGCAGCGCGCCCTCACCCGTTACTACGTCGAGGCCGGTGCGGGCGGGCTCGCGGTCGGCGTACACGCCACGCAATTCGCGATCCGCGAGCGCGGCCTCTACGCTCCGGTGCTTGAGCTCGCAGCACTCACTGCCCAACAACATCTCAAGGCAATGGGCGACACGAGGCCGCTCGTGATGATCGCCGGTCTTGCTGGCGATACCCAACAAGCCATCTCTGAGGCAAGAACCGCGCTGTCGCTCGGCTATCACTGCGGCATGCTGTCGCTGTCGGCCATGCGCGGCGCGTCTCAGGATGCCCTGATTGCCCATTGCGAGGCGATCGCCGCTGAAATCCCGCTGGTGGGCTTTTATCTCCAGACCGCCGTCGGCGGCATCGAACTTCCCGCCTCGTTCTGGCAGCGTTTTGCTGCCATCGACAACGTGGTGGCGATCAAGGTGGCCCCCTTCAACCGCTACCGTACGCTCGATGTGGCGCGCGGCATTGCGCTTGCCCGAGCCGAAGATCGTGTAGCGCTCTACACCGGCAATGACGATCACATTGTGCTCGACCTGGTCACGCCCCTGGCGGTGCGCCGCCCAACGCGCGACGGCGCAGGAACCGAGGAGGTCAGGCTGCCGATCCGGGGCGGGCTACTGGGTCACTGGTCAGTCTGGACCCATGCCGCGGTGAAGCTCTTCGAGCACATCCAACAGGCACGTAAATCTCCGCATATCGACACCGATCTGCTCGCGCTCGATGCCCGCGTCACCGACTGCAACGCCGCGCTCTTTGATGTGGCCCACCAATTCGCTGGTTGTATCGCTGGGTGTCATGAGGTGCTGAGGCGCCAGGGGCTTCTGGCGGGAATCTGGTGCCTGGACCCCAACGAAACGCTGTCGCCAGGGCAGGCCGAGGCGCTGGACCGGGTCTGCCGCGAACACCCAGATCTGATCGATGATGATTTCGTGCGAAGCCGGCTGGATCGCTGGCTTGCCGACTGAGGATGATGATGAACGCACTCGACTCTTCAGCCACTCGCTGGACCTTCGCAGTTCTCGCCCATATCGGTCTGGTCGTGGCGTGGTACCTGTTTGTTGAAGTCGGGCAGGTTCCGAAATTTGTGATGCCCTCGCCCCAGGCAAC
>JAGWXN010000403.1 GCA_018969885.1 Betaproteobacteria bacterium
CCGCCTGGCCACCGGATACCGGTGCGTCGACAAAGTCGAAGCCGCGCGCCCGGGCTTGCGCATGGAGTTCGCGAGCGACCAGCGCCGAGGCCGTGGTGTGATCGACAAAGATGGCGCCTGGCTTCATTCCGGCGAATGCGCCGTGTTCACCCAGCACGACCGAGCGTAGGTCGTCGTCATTGCCCACGCAGGCGAAGACGATCTCGGCATCGTGTGCCGCCTGCCGGGGCGTGGGCGCCGTGGTGCCGCCATATTCTGCGGCCCACTGGTCGGCCTTGGCAGCAGTGCGGTTGTAAACCGTGACCGAATGGCCGGCGCGCTTCAGATGGCCTGCCATCGGATAGCCCATTACGCCCAGGCCGATAAATGCGACCTTCTTCGCCGGAACGGGATCATAGGTTTTGGTGTTCATGTGTCAGTGCTCCTCAGAATCCGACGGCCGCGCCGTCGCGCCGGCTGTCACTTGCAGCGACGTAGCCGTCTTCAGGGTTATCGCTCAGTTTCCAGATGAACTGGCCTGCGCCGAAATCCATGTAGGGATCATCGATTCGGGAAATGGCATGACCGCGCGCAGCCAGCGATTCGACCACCTCGGGCTCCATGCTGTCTTCCACATCGACCGCGAGCCCGCGGTTGACCTTCCACCGCGGCGCATCGCAGGCGGCCTGTGGATGCTGGCCGTAGTCGACCATGCGAACCAGCGTCTGCAGATGGCCCTGCGGCTGCATGTTGCCCCCCATGACGCCGAAGCTCATTTGCGGCTTGTGATCGCGCATGAGGAAGGCGGGGATGATGGTGTGGAAGGGGCGCTTGCCCGGTTCAACACAATTGGGGTGTGAGGGGTCAAGCGTGAAGCCGTAGCCGCGGTTTTGCAGCGACACCCCCACGCCTGGCACCACCACGCCCGAGCCAAAGCCCATGTAGTTGGATTGAATGAACGACACCATCATGCCGCGCTCGTCGGCCGCGGTGAGGTAAATGGTGCCGCCCGCTGGCGGCAGCGCGTGTTCGAAGTCGGTGGCTCGGTCGCTGCGAATGCGTGCGGCGAGCGAGGCAAGCCGCCCATCGTCGAGCAGGTCGGCCGGCGTGACCCGGGTCATGGCGCGGGCATCGGCCACATGGCGATAGACCTCGCTGAAGGCAGCCTTCATGGCCTCGATCTGCAGATGGCGGCTGTCGGCGGAATCGACCGGCAGCGACTTGAGATCGAAGTGCGACAGGATGCCGAGTGCCATCAGCGCCGCGATGCCCTGACCGTTAGGGGGAATCTCATGGAGCGTATAGCCGTGATAGTCACGCGACAACGTGCCGACCCAATCGGGACGCCAGTCGCGCAGATCGGCGAGCGTGATGCCGCCGCCGTGCTCGCGCGCATGGCGGGCGATGGCCTCGGCGGTTTCGCCTTCATAGAAATCACGGCCACCGGTGGCGGCGATGCGTTCCAGCGTGCGGGCGGCGTCTTCGAAGACGAAGCGCTCGCCGATGGCGGGCGCCCGGCCGTGCGGCATGAAAGCCTGCTCGAAGCCGGGTTGCGAGCGGAGCTTGTCGATCTGCGCGGCCCACTTACGCTGCACCACCGGGGTGACGTTGTAGCCACGGCGTGCGATGTCGATGGCCGGCGCCAGCAGGTCGGCAAACGGCAGCGACCCGAATTTCTCATGAAGCGCGGCCCAGGCACCGACCGCGCCCGGCACCGTGACCGAGCCCCAACCGCGCATTGGGATGGCGCCGCCATGATGACGCTCGAACCAGGCGCGGTCCCAGGCCGCCGGTGCCGTCCCGGAAGAATTGAGGCCGTGCAGCGTCTGACCATCCCAGATGATCGCAAACGCATCACTACCCAGGCCGTTGGAGACTGGTTCAGCGATGGTGATGGCGGCGGCGGCGGCGATCACTGCGTCGACCGCGTTGCCGCCACGCATCAGCATCCGAAGGCCGGCCTGGGCGGCAAGCGACTGCGACGTGGCAACGAAATTGCGCGCGAATTGCGGGGTGCGCGGCGCCGGGTAGTGGTGATGCCAGTTGAACGGGGCATGAATCAAGGCGAGCACTCCAGCTGTCGGGCGAGGTCAAGGAAATCGGTCGCGTGAAAATCAAGATCAGAAGAGCGTGACAGGTCCTTCAGGCCGCGAGCCACACCGTCGGCACCAAATTCGAGTGGCCGCTCGATGTACGCCGTGCGCAGTCCGCACGCGGCGGCGGCGCGCAGGTCGTCCTTGTGTGCGGCGACCAGCATGACCTGCGAGGGTTCAAGCCCAAACACATCGGCGACCCCTAGATAGGTTTGCGGATCGGGCTTGTAGTGATGGAACACTTCAGCCGACAGGATCAGGTCCCACCGCAGATCGCCATGGCGCGCCAGATCGGCAAGCAGACTCAAATTACCGTTTGAAAGCGTGCACACCTGAAAGCGACGTCGGAGCGCAAGCAGCCCCGCGGGTGCATCGGGCCAGGGATCAAGCCGATGCCAGGCGAGATTGAGCGCCGCGCGCTCGGCTTCGGTCAGGTGCTGAAGGCCAAAGCGCGGCAGGATGCCCTCGAGAATCAGGCGGTGCAGATCGTCGATGCGGGTCCAGCCGAGTTCTCCGCTTCGTACGCGCTGCATGGCGGGGCGGTAACCCTCTCGCCACGCGAGCGCGAACGCCTGTGCGGCCTCGGCAGATAGTCCGACCGGGGCTGCCATCGCTTCGCGGGCAATCGATCCATACCAGTCAACGACGGTGCCAAACACATCGAAGGCGAGCACTTTGAGTTCGGGCACGGGCGACAGATCCAGAGGTTAGACAGGAAGGCAACGGGAGTGTCCGGGGACAGCAAGACGACTCGCCCTACCGGATGAGCAAGCGTCTCGGAAAGCCGGAAAGCTTAGCAGAGCGTCCCCCGCCACCGCCCGGTTTGCCCGGCGCGACACTTTGAGCGCGACATCGGCGAGGTTGTGAACCTTGATGGCGCAGGCCGATCGTAAATCGCACTGGGTTGGCACC
>JAGWXN010000404.1 GCA_018969885.1 Betaproteobacteria bacterium
GATCGTCGCGCACTCAGTGCCTTTGCGCGCCGGTGCATCCAGCGCTTCGCCGTACGGTGCCGCAACGAACACTCCCCGGCCCGTTCACTGTCCGGCGGCAATCTTCAGCGCTTCATCGTGGGTCGCGAAGTGCTTCAGAATCCGCGGGTGCTGGTGGTCGCGCAACCGACCTGGGGCGTTGACGTGGGCGCTGCCGCGTTTATTCGACAGTCACTGATCGATCTGCGCGATGCGGGCTGCGCCATCCTGGTGGTGTCCGAAGATCTCGATGAGCTCTTTGAAGTCTCGGACCGGATCGCAGTACTGGCCGGCGGCCGGCTCTCCCAATCCTATCCCGCTGCCGACCTCGATGCCGGTACGATCGGTGTGATGATGGGCGCAGCGCCCCGCGACCTCGGCCCCGGCCATGCCGTCACTCAGGCAGACAGCCATGCGGTTTAGGCTCGAGCGACGTACGGAGTCCTCGGCTGCGCTTCAGATCAGCGCGCCGCTGATCGCAGCCGCACTCACGCTGCTGTCAGGCTTTCTGATTTTCGCCGCGCTCGGCAAAGACCCGGTTCACGCGATGCGCGTGTTCTTCCTGTTTCCGCTCAAAGATCTTTATGGCGTCTCCGAGCTCCTCCTGAAGGCCGCACCGCTGATGCTGATCGCGATCGGCCTTGCGGTGGGCTTTCGCGCCAATGTGTGGAACATCGGCGCAGAGGGCCAGTACATTGCGGGGGCCATCGCCGCAAGTGGGGCGGCGCTTACTCTCGACCGCTCGCTCGACGCCACCGTTCTCCTGCCACTGCTTGCGCTGGCCGGCATGGCAGGTGGCATGGCGTGGGCCGCCATCCCCGCCGCACTTCGCACCCGCTTCAATGCCAATGAAATCCTGGTGTCGCTGATGCTGGTCTATGTGGCGGAGCTGCTCGTTTCCTGGCTGGTACACGGCCCCTGGCGCGACCCCGATGGCTTCAATTTTCCGCAAACGCGAATGTTCGATGACGCTGCGCTGCTTCCCGCCATGATCGAAGGCACACGACTCACCCATGTGTTTGCGATGGCGCTGGTGGCGCTCGCGGCGGGACACCTCCTGATGCAGCGAAGCTTCGTCGGGTTTCAGCTGAGGGTTGCCGGGCAGGCGCCGGCGGCGGCCCGATACGCAGGCTTTTCGGCCTCTCGCACGGTCTGGATTGGCATGCTGGCAGGCGGCGCCATGGCGGGGCTTGCCGGCATGGCCGAAGTGGCTGGCGCAATGGGCCAGCTCACACCCAAGGTGGGCGTGGGCTATGGCTTTGCCGCCATCATCGTCGCCTTCGTGGGACGGCTCCACGCATTCGGGATTTTCCTGGCGAGTCTCCTCATGGCGCTGATGGTGCTGGGGGGCGAACAGTCTCAGCAGTACCTCGCGCTGCCCTCATCGGTGGCCAAGGTATTCCAGGGCATGCTGCTCTTTTATTTGCTGGGCACCGACCTGTTCACGCAGTACCGGCTGGTGAAGGTCCAGCGGGGCGACTCGGGCGGGGAGCGCTGATGGACATCACCACCCTCGCAGCTGCGATCATTTCAGCGGCAATCGTCGCAGGCACCCCCATGCTGATCGCAGCGCTGGGCCTCCTCATCAACGAGCGGTCAGGCGTCCTCAATCTTGGCGCCGAAGGTCTGATGGCGCTCGGCGCGCTGGCGGGTTTTGCTGCGGCCCATCACTCAGGCAGCGCCAGCGCCGCGGTGCTCGCCGGGGCCCTGGCAGGCGCCGCTGCGGCATTGATCTTTGCCGTGCTCGCCCTCAGCCTGCTGGCCAACCAGGTCGCCTCGGGCCTTGCACTCTCGCTTTTCGGTATCGGGCTCTCTGCCTTTGCAGGCAAGTCCTACGAGTCGCTGTCGCTCGCCGCTGTGCCCGCCTGGGCGATTCCGGTCCTGTCGGACATTCCGCTCCTGGGACCAGCGCTCTTTCGCCACCAGCCGATGGTCTATCTGTCGTGGCTGCTGCTCGCTGCCGTGGCCTGGTTTCTGCATCGCTCGCGTGCCGGCCTCGTGCTCCGAGCGGTGGGCGAATCACCGTCGGTTGCACATGAGGCCGGTTACCCGGTGATCCGGATCCGCTACGGGGCGGTGCTTGCGGGTGGCGCGCTGTGTGGCATCGGCGGCAGCTTCCTCTCTGTCTTTCATACCCCGCTCTGGGCGGAAGGCATGGTGGCAGGACGCGGTTGGATCGCGCTCGCCCTGGTGGTCTTTGCCACCTGGCGGCCGCTCCGGGTGGCGCTTGGCGCCTGGCTCTTCGGCGGCATGCTGATCGCGCAAATGTTCGTGCAGGGTTCCGGGCTACAGTGGGATATCCCCGCACAATGGCTATCCGCGCTCCCCTACCTTGCCACCATTGTGGTTCTGGTACTGATCTCGCGACGGCCGGAACTGATCCGGCTAAACTCCCCGGTTTCGCTTGGCCAGCCCTGGCGACCCGACCACTAGTTCTCCCCCCACTGTGACAAGGAGCCCGACCATGACCCAACGCCGCGCTTTCCTCACCGCCACTGCAGGCACCGGCCTGCTTGCCGCCTCTGGCCTTGCCTTAGGGCAGGCGCCCGTGAAGGCGGGTTTTGTTTACGTCAGTCCGATCGGCGATGCGGGCTGGACCTTCCAGCACGACACTGGCCGCAAGCAGATGGAGCAGGCGCTCAAGGGCAAGGTTGAAACCCGCTTCATCGAGAGCGTCCCCGAAGGGGCCGATGCCGAACGCGTCATCCGCGAACTCGCACAGAGCGGTCATCAGGTGGTCTTCGCAACCAGCTTCGGCTACATGAACTACATGGAGCGCGTGGCCAAGCAGTTCCCCAAGGTCGCATTCGTGCATGCCACGGGCTACAAGACCGGCCCCAACATGGGCATCTACAACGCGCGTTTCTACGAAGGCCGTTACCTCACCGGCATCGTCGCGGGCCACATGTCGCGCTCAAATGTGCTGGGCTATGTCGCAGCCTTCCCCATCCCTGAGGT
>JAGWXN010000032.1 GCA_018969885.1 Betaproteobacteria bacterium
GGCCGCGTTCAGCATTTCAACGCAGGGCGTGCCGATGATCTTGGGCAGGCCCTGCCCGCCAAACTCGACCGGATGCTGGATGCCCTGCCAGCCTGCTTGCGCGTAAGCGCGAAACGCATCAACAAACCCTGGACTGGTGGTGACCACGCCGTTCTGAAGGCTGGACGGGTGCAGGTCAGAGGGCCAGTTGAGTGGCGCCACCACGCCCTCGTTGAACTTCGCGCATTCTTCGAGCACGGCGGTCGCGGTGTCGAGGCCCGCGTCTTCAAGACCGGGTAGCTGCGACACCGCATCGATGCCAGCAACGTGTTCAAGCGTGAACAGGATGTCTTTCAGCGGAACCGAATAACTCATGTCGCTTCTCCGGGTACAGCAGGGAGGCTACGGCCAGACGCCGCCTCGATCAGCCGAGTTCCTGAACGATCTCGGGAACCGCCTGAAACAGGTCGCCCACGAGGCCATAGTCAGCCACGCCGAATATCGGCGCCTCTTCGTCTTTGTTGACAGCGACAATGACCTTGCTGTCCTTCATGCCAGCGAGGTGCTGGATGGCGCCCGAAATGCCGATGGCGACATAAAGCTGCGGCGCCACGATCTTGCCGGTCTGTCCGACCTGCCAGTCGTTGGGGGCGTAGCCCGCGTCGACCGCAGCGCGCGAGGCACCCAGCGCAGCGCCGAGCTTGTCAGCGAGCGGATCGAGAATCTTGAAATTGTCGGCGGACCCCATGCCACGGCCACCTGAGACCACGATCTTCGCGCCGGCGAGTTCGGGACGGTCGGACTTGGCCACCTCGCGCCCCACGAAGCTCGAGCGGCCGGAGTCGGCCACAGCTGCAAGCGACTCAACGGCTGCGCCGCCACCCTGGGCGGCCGCATCGAAACCGGTGGTACGCACGGTGATGACCTTCACCGCATCGGCCGACTGTACGGTGGCGATGGCGTTGCCTGCGTAGATGGGGCGGGTGAAGGTGTCGGGCGAGACCACGCTGATGATGTCGGAGATCTGCGCCACATCGAGCCGCGCCGCCACTCGGGGGAGGATGTTCTTGCCGTGCGCGGTGGCCGGGGCCAGGATGTGCGAGAAGCCGGAGGCCACCGCCAGCACCTGCTCAGCGACGTTCTCGGCCAGCTGGTCGGCCAGGTGGGGGGCATCGGCAACCAGCACGCGAGAGACACCCTGCACTGCAGCCGCGGCCTGCGCGGCAGCATTGCAGCCCGATCCGACGATCAGCACCGCAACCTCACCCCCGCATTGCGCGGCTGCGGTGATGGTGTTGAGGGTGGCCGCCTTAAGCGTGGCGTTGTCGTGTTCAGCGATGACCAGTGCTGCCATGTTGCGTTCCTTCGATCTTGCAGGGGTACGGAAGAAAATCGGATTTGAGAGCGAACTCAGCCCGGGGTCAGATCACCTTGGCTTCGTTCTTCAGCTTGTCGACCAGCGCTTTCACATCGGCCACCTTGACGCCCGCTTTGCGTCCGGGCGGCTCGCTCACCTTGAGGGTACGCAGCCGCGGGGCCGGGTCAACGCCCAGATCGGCGGGCTTGAGCACATCAAGCTGCTTTTTCTTCGCCTTCATGATGTTGGGCAGCGTGACATAGCGTGGCTCGTTCAGGCGCAGATCGGTGGTGACCACCGCAGGCAGCGCGATGGACAGGGTTTCGAGACCCCCATCCACCTCACGGGTGACCTTGGCACGCCCGTCGGCGATATCGACCTTGGACGCAAACGTGGCCTGTGCCATGTTGCCAAGCGCCGCCAGCATTTGCCCGGTCTGGTTGGCATCGTCGTCGATGGCCTGCTTGCCCAGAATGACCAGCTGCGGCTGCTCGCGATCGCAGACCGCCTTCAGAAGCTTCGCCACCGCGAGCGGCTGAAGCTCGGCATCGGTTTCCACCAGAATGGCACGGTCAGCGCCAATGGCCATGGCGGTACGCAGCGTTTCCTGGCAGGCCTGCACACCGCAGGAGACCGCGATGACCTCGGTCGCCACGCCCTTTTCCCGGAGTCTGACCGCTTCCTCGACACCGATTTCGTCGAACGGGTTCATCGACATCTTGACGTTGGCGATGTCGACCCCGGACTGATCGCTCTTCACGCGGACCTTGACGTTGTAGTCGACGACCCGCTTGACGGCTACGAGAACTTTCATGAGAACTCCGGCTGGGGTCCTTCAGGCGGACCCGTCTTGGATTGGAAAATGAACGGCCCGAATTATACGGTGCGCGGGCCGAACGACTCTCGCAGGGCCGCGCACCCCGCGCGAGCGCCCCGAATGGGCGCATCCCCGGGGTCCGATCGCCACGGCAGGCGCTGGACAAGCCCGGGGCGCCCCCCCACAATTCGCGCTCGCTCGCGGGTCCCGCCCCGTCTGTTGCCTGACGGTGCGCCCCAGCGGTCCGCTTTCGCGGTCGATCTGGCCCGTATCAAGCACGCGCCAATCGTCCGAATCACCCCGATTCAGTCAAGGAGACTCAGATGGGAACCATGCTTACCCTCAAAGCGTCGGACGGCGTTTCAATTGGCGCCTACCGCGCCGACCCCGCTGGCAAATCCCGCGGCGCGCTGATCGTATGCCAGGAAATTTTCGGCGTGAACCAGCACATTCGCTCGGTCTGCGACCGCTATGCAGAGGCAGGCTACACCGCACTCGCGCCGGCATTCTTCGATCGCGTCGAGGCCAATGTGCAGCTGGGCTACACGCCCGATGACATCGCGCGCGGCCGCTCCATCATGCAGAAGCTGCAACTCGATAACGCCATTCTCGACGTCAAGGCGGCGGTCGCGCTGCTCGCGCCGGTCGGCAAGATCGGAATCGTCGGCTACTGCTGGGGCGGTACCGTGGCCTGGGCCGCTGCCACCCGTGTTGACGGACTCGCCTGCTCGGCGCCGTACTACGGCGGTGGCATCGCCGGCCTCGCCGCGGAGAAAGCGCGCTGCCCGGTGGAAATGCATTTCGGAGAAACCGACCATGCCATCCCGATGACCGATGTCGACAAGGTTCGGGCCGCGCAGCCTGGCATCACGGTGTATGTGTACCCAGCCGGCCACGGCTTCAACTGTGATGAGCGGGGATCTTTCGACGCGGCCAGCGCGAAACTGGCGACTGAGCGCACGCTCGCCCAACTCGCCCGCCACGTCGGCTGAGCATCCGTCGGGGGCGGAGCGCCCCCGACGCGGGCCCTGCGCCGCCAGCGCGACGCGGGGCCTTCAGGCGCCCCAGACGGGTTTACGCTTCTCGATAAACGCCTGCACGCCCTCGAGCGCGGTCTCATCCATCATGTTGCAGGCCATGGTGTGACCCGCCAGCTGATAGGCCGCCTCAGTACCCATCTCCAGCTGGCGATAAAACAAGGACTTGCCCATCGCCAGGGCCACGGCCGGCTTGGTCATGATCTGCGCAGCCAGATTGGCAATCTCGTCATCGAGCCGATCAGGCGCTACCACCCGATTCACCAGCCCCCGATCGCGCGCCTCGGCGGCCGAGATGAATTCGCCGGTCACCAGCATCTCGAACGCCTGCTTGCGATTCACGTTGCGCCCGAGCGCCACCGACGGCGTTGAACAGAAGAGGCCCAGGTTCACTCCCGATACCGCGAACTGAGCGGTGTCAGCCGCCACGGCCAGGTCACAGGTGGCCACCAGCTGACAGCCCGCTGCGGTTGCGAGCCCGTGTACCCGGGCGATCACCGGCTGCGGCATCGCCTGGAGCGTTCGCATCATCTTGGTGCACTGGGCAAACAGCCGCTGATAGAACGCTTCGCTGGGCGACGCCCGCATCTCACGCAGATCATGCCCAGCGCAGAACGCCCGCCCCTCGCCCGCCAGCACCACCACCCGGATGTCCTGATCGGCGGCAAGCGCATCGAGCTGGGTTTGCAGCGCGGCGATCATGGCCGATGACAGCGCATTGAACTGCGCACCGCGATTCATGACCAGCGTCGCCACGCCGCCTTGCCGCCTGACCTCGACCAGTGGGGGCTCGCCCTGGATTTGACTGACCACTGCTGACATGAGCATCTCCCTTAGTGCTGTACGGTCGCAACTTTTCTGATTATCCGACTCGACCCAGCGGGCCACAACTGGCCCGCGGTTTCGGCCGAGCCCGAGTGCCGTGCGAGAATCGCGTTCATGCGATCCCTGCTCCATTTCCGACCCTTCAAAACGCTTGCCGCGCTGGCTATCGTGGCTGTGCTGATACCCGGCGGCATTTCCGCTCAGACCACCGATTCCGCGCGTCGCGAAGCCGAGACCCGCGAAGTCGATTACTCGGCACGCGCCGACGTGCGTGCTTTCGTCCGCGAGCTCGTGACCCAGCACGGGTTCGACCAGGAAGAATTGCTCAAGCTGTTCGCGCAGGTGCGCTATCAGGCGCGCGTCGTGTCCCTCATGACACCCCCCCCGCCCACCACCAAGCGCTCCTGGACCGCCTATCGCGCCCGCGTGCTCGACCCGGTCAGGGTGGAGGTCGGCCTCGCCTTCTGGCGCGAGCATCAGGAGTCGCTCCGCAGGGCCTCTGAGCGCTACGGTGTGCCGCAGGAAATCATCGTCTCGATCATTGGCATCGAAACCATGTACGGCCGCTACACCGGCAACTTCCGGGTTCTGGACACGCTCACTACGCTCGCATTCGACTTTCCGCGCCGCGCCGAATTTTTCCGAAGCGAACTCGAGCAGTTTCTGTTGCTCATCCGCGATCAGCGACTTGATCCGCTTGGCCCGCGCGGCTCCTACGCGGGCGCCATGGGGGTGCCTCAATTCATGCCGGGCAGCATCCGGCGCCACGCGGTCGACTTCGACGGCGACGGCCGCATTGACCTCATGCGCAATGTGGGCGATGCGGTGGGCTCCGTGGCGAGTTTTCTGGTCAATCACGGTTGGCGTACGGGCGAACCCACCCATTTTTCGGTCCGGCTTGCCGATGAATCCAAGGTTGCGCCGCTGATCGAAGCGGGCATCGAACCCAAGCTCACCCTGGCCCAGCTGGCGGCCTACGGCATCAGCAGCCCCCAGACCGTGCCGCCCGCCATGCCGCTTGCCCTCATTGATCTGCCCAATGGCGATGAGCCCACGGTCTACACGCTGGGTGCACCGAACTTTTATGTGATCACCCGCTACAACCGCTCAAGCTTCTACGCCATGGCGGTCATCGACCTCGCGATCGAACTGCGAAACGCGCGCAATTAAGGCTAGACCGAGTGGGTGGCGCGCGTCAGGTGACGCTGCGGCGCCTGAGCGCCATCACCACCCCGGTCGTCACAATCAGCGCCATCCCGGCAAGCGACAGCGCATCGGGAAAGGCGCCGAAAAATATCAGGCCCGTGACCAGCGAACAGGCGGCGTGTGCGTAGCTGAACGGCGCGAGTGTGCTCGCGCTCGCCACCGTATACGCCCGCACCAGCAGCAGATGCCCCAGCGCTCCAAAGGTGCCGGTGCCCACCATCAGCAACAGATCGCCCCACCCAAGGGGCCACTGCCAGAAAAACGGTACCACCAGGGTGAGACATCCCATGGCGACCACCGCCCCCAGGAACAAAGTGGTGAGCGAGTCGTCGGTACCGGCCACTACGCGCGTCAGGAGCGCGTAGCCCGCGCTGCAGAACGCTGCGACCACCGACAGCAGCGCCCCCCAGCTGTCCATGCCGCCGCCAGGCCGAAGAATGAGCAGCACGCCGGCGAAGCTGAGCCCGAGCGCCCAGGCGGTGCCGCGAGGGGCTCGTTCGTTAAGGAGCCACACTGCACCGGCCGTCACCAGCATCGGGGCGATGCTGAGAATAGCCGTGGCCTCGGCCTGCGGCAGGAGCGACACCGCTGTGAAGAAACTGAGTGCCGACAGCGCGAGCGCTGCCCCACGCCCGATCTGCGCAAGCGGCCGCCGCGTGCGAATAAGCGCCATGCCGCGGCTGCGACCGAACACCAGCAACATCACCGCCAGATGAAAAAAATACCGGGTCCAGCCCAGCATCACGGGGGAGTAGCGCTCTGCAAGGATTTTGATCACCGCGTCGAGCAGCGCGAAAAATGCGCTGGCGCCCACGATCAGCGCAATACCGAGAAGCGGATGCGGCACGCCCGGCCCGGCGGCGGACGGCCCGCCCGCGCTCATCCGGGAAAGACGCCGGTGGAGAGATAGCGGTCGCCACGATCGCACACGATGAACACGATCGTGGCGTTCTCGACCTCAGCGGCAATCCGCATCGCGATACAGCAGGCCCCGGCAGCCGATATGCCGGCAAAGATGCCTTCTTCAGCTGCAAGCCGCCGGGCCATGTGCTCGGCATCGGCCTGCGCGACCGACTCCACCCGATCCACGATTGCGTGCTGATAAATGGCGGGCAGATATTCGGCTGGCCATTTTCGGATGCCCGGGATGGATGAGCCCTCGGACGGCTGCGCACCGACGATGCACACGTCGCGATTCTGTTCCTTCAGGTAGCGCGACACCCCGGTGATGGTGCCGGTGGTGCCCATCGCCGATACGAAATGCGTGACCTGACCCCGCGTGTCACGCCAGATCTCGGGGCCTGTGCCCTCGTAATGCGAAGCCCAGTTGTCATTGTTTGAGAACTGGTCGAGCACTCGCCCCTTGCCCTCGCGCTGCATGCGTTCGGCAAGATCGCGTGCACCTTCCATGCCTTCCGCTTTCGAAACCAGGACCAGTTCGGCACCGTAGGCCTTCATCGACTGGCGCCGTTCAATCGACAGGTTGTCGGGCATGATCAGCACCATGCGGTAACCGCGGATCGCCGCCGCCATGGCGAGCGCGATACCGGTGTTGCCCGAGGTGGCTTCGATCAGCGTGTCTCCGGGACGGATATCGCCGCGCCGCTCGGCGCGCTCGATCATGGCGAGCGCCGGTCGGTCTTTCACCGACCCCGCCGGATTGTTGCCCTCAAGCTTGCCCAGAATGACATTACGGCGGCGCGCCTGCTCGGCCCCCGGCAGGCGCTGCAGGCGCACCAGCGGCGTGTTGCCAATCGTGGCATCGACGGTCGGGTAATCGGGTCGGTCGGTCATCTCAAAAAGCTCCGCGCCAGACACGGCGCAGCAATCAATGGTGAATGGGCGTCTCGTCAGGCAGCATGGTGACGCCGGCGAGTTTCAGTTTGAGAACAGCGTTGCGGATTTTTGCAACCGCGGGCGCCCGGGCATAACTTTTCCGCCAGGCGATCGACACACGGCGCACCGGCGGCGGGTCGTCAAATGGAACATAGCGAAGCAATCGGTCACGACGCGACGGCGGCGGCAGGGCGGTGGAAGGCAACACGGTGATGCCGATTCCCGATGCCACCATATGGCGAATGGTTTCGAGCGACGAACCCTCGAACGTCTTTTGGATACCCGCACTCGCCTGGGAATAGCGCGACAGTTCTGGGCAGACTTCGAGGACCTGGTCGCGGAAACAGTGTCCGGTTCCAAGGAGCAGCATGGTCTCGGTCTTGAGGAGCTTGGCCGGTATCGATTTGCGCTCGGCCAGGGGATGACCCGCCGGCGCCGCCACAACAAAGGGCTCGTCGTAGAGAGGCTGGGTGATCAGACCCTGGGCATTGAAGGGGTCGGCCATGATCGCCACATCGATCTCGCCCTGGCGCAGGAGCTCCAGCAGTTTGACCGTGAAATTTTCCTGCAGCAGCATCGGCATGCGAGGCGCGTCGCTGATCATCTGCCGGACCAGTTGTGGCAGCAGATACGGGCCGATGGTGTAGATGACACCGACCTTGACCGGCCCGGATAGCGGGTCTTTACCGTGCTTGGCGATTTCCTTCACGACAGCAGCCTGCTCGAGCACGCGCTGCGCCTGCTCGATGATTTGGGTGCCGATGGGCGTGACCGACACTTCCGACGAACCGCGTTCGAACAGCTGTACGCCCAGCTCGTCTTCGAGCTTTCGAATGGCGACCGACAGCGTGGGCTGGCTCACGAAACACGCCTCGGCGGCGCGCCCGAAATGCCGCTCTCTTGCAACGGCCACGATGTATTTGAGTTCGGTCAGCGTCATGACCGCCCGATGATACCAAGGCGCCCGGCCAACCCGCAGCCAGGATCAGGCCTTGAGAAAATCCTCGCGCGCACCCAGCCAGCGGGTGATGTGCGCATCAACCTGCTGTGGTTCGTGGATCAGCATGTGCGAGGCACAGTCGCGCGCCACCTCAACCAGATCGGCATCACGGTCCAGGTCGGCAAACCGCAGCATTGACTGGCCCGACTGTCGGGCCCCAAGAAACTCACCTGGCCCGCGCAGCCGCAGATCGCGACGGGCGATCTCGAAACCGTCGGTGGTCTCGTGCATGGCACGCAGGCGCTCCCGGCCCGACTGCGACAGCGGTCCGTGGTAGAGCAGCACGCAGATGCTCTTCTGTGCGCCGCGCCCCACGCGGCCACGCAACTGGTGGAGCTGCGCGAGCCCAAACCGCTCGGCATGTTCGATCACCATCAGCGAAGCGTTCGGTACATCCACGCCCACTTCAATCACTGTCGTCGCGACCAGCACCATAATTCGGCCCTCGGAGAAATCGCGCATCACCTGCTGCTTTTCCGCGGGCGCGAGCCGGCCATGAAGCAAGCCCACCGCGATGGGATCGAGCGCCTCAGAGAGCGCCGCATGTGTATCGATTGCAGTCTGCAGCTCGAGCGCCTCGGACTCCTCGATCAGCGGGCACACCCAATACACCTGCCGGCCGTCCTCGGCCGCCATCCGAACGCGCTCGATGATCTCGTCTCGTCGTGCGTCCGATACCAGACGCGTTACAACCGGCGTGCGCCCGGGGGGTAATTCATCGATCACCGATACATCCAGATCGGCGTAGTAGCTCATCGCAAGCGAGCGCGGAATGGGCGTTGCGCTCATCATGAGCTGATGCGCGAGGAGTTCTGCACGCTCGCGCAAGGACAGACGCTGGGCGACGCCGAAACGGTGCTGCTCATCGATGATCGCAAGACCCAGCCGTGCAAACTTCACTGACTCTTCGATCAGCGCGTGCGTGCCCACGAGCAGGTCGATGGTGCCCGCTTCAACCGCCGCCCGAACCGCGCGTTTGTCGGCTTCGCGCAGGGAGCCAGCCAGCCAGCCCACGCGGACGCCGAGCGGTTCGAGCCAGGGCCCGAGCTTGCGAAGATGCTGTTCGGCCAGGATCTCGGTGGGCGCCATCATGGCCACCTGACTGCCGCTGCCGATCGCCTGACAGGCGGCGAGCGCGGCCACCACCGTCTTGCCGCTTCCTACATCGCCCTGCAGCAGCCGGTTCATGGGTTGTTCGAGGGCGAGGTCTCGCGCAATTTCCGCGGCGGCGCGACGCTGCGCTGCGGTGAGTGCAAAGGGCAGCGCCGCACTCAGCCGCTCGGCCAGGGCCCCCTCTCGAAGCGGACCAGCGCGCAGATCGGCACGTGCCGCGCGGGCACGCCGCAGGGAGAGTTGCTGCGCGAGCAGTTCGTCGAAGATCACCCGCCGCCAGGCAGGCAGGCTCCGCTCCTCGAGCGCGGCGGTCGACGCGTCGGGTGGCGGCGCGTGGAGGAGCTTTAGCGCATCGGTGAGGGAAGGCAGCTCGAGCCGGGCAATGACGCCGGGCGGCACCGTCTCCGGCAATGACAGCGTACGCAAGCGGCGTGCGATCGCCGATCGGATCAGTCCCTGACCGATTCCGGCCACCGTCGGATAGACGGGGGTGAGTTGCTGCGGAATGGGCGTACCATCGCCCACCAGACGATAGCGTGGATGCACGATCTCGCCGCCGAACAGGCTCGCGCGAACCTCTCCGTAGGCGCGTACTCTCGCCCCGGGCGCGAACTGCCGCTGCTGCGGCGGGGTGAAGTGGAGAAAGCGCAGCGTGAGCGACCCGCTTTCATCTTCAATCTCCACGCGCAGCATGCGGCGCGGGCGACCGTCGACGCGGCTGGTACGCACCGTGCCCTCCACCTGCGCACTGTCGCCGGTGCGAGTCGAAGCGATGGGCACCACCACGGTCAGATCTTCGTAGCGCAATGGCAGATGCAGCAGCAGATCGATCTCGCGCCGTACGCCCAGTCGCGCAAACGCATCCAGCGCGGATGGCCCCGGCTTGGCGGGCGCCTGGGAGCGGTCGCGGGGCACGCGTTACCCGGGCAGAACCATGACCGCTTCAACCTCGAACTGCGCACCGCGCGGCAGGCTCGCCACCCCCACGGTCGAGCGCGCAGGGAAGGGCTTGGGGAACAACTGCTCCATCACCGTGTTGACCACCGGGCTCAAGCGAACCCCACTTCAACCCGTTTGTTCCGCCGGCCTTCGTTTCGAATACGCAGCACCTTGATCGGGCCGATTTCGCCGATGTTTTTCACATGGGTGCCCCCGCAGGGCTGCAGATCAATGCCAGGGATGCGCAACAGGCGTACTCGCCCCGCACCGCGCGGCGGCTGAACCGACATGGTTTTCACCAGTTCCGGCCGCGCGTCGAGTTCCTCGTCGGTGATCCAGACGGTTTCGGTATCGATTGCGCGAGCGATCAGTTCGTTGACGCCGCTTTCGATGCGCGCCGCATCAAGCAGATTCATGTCGATATCAAAGTCGAGCCGGCCGCGATCGGCCGCAATATTGCCGCCGGTGACCGGTGCCACGACCACGCAGGACAGCACATGCAGGCTGGTGTGAATGCGCATATGGGCGTAGCGGCGTTCCCAGTCGAGTTCCAGCCTGACCGTTTCCCCCGGCACAGGTAAGGCCTGTCCGGGTTCTGAAACATGCACGACCGAATCGGTGGTGTCGCCTTTGCGCGCATCGATGATGCGAAGCGGCGAGCCGTCGGCGCGAATCAGAGCGCCCGTATCGCCTGGTTGACCTCCACCCATGGGATAGAACACGGTGCGGTCGGTTTCGATACCGCGTTCAGTCACCGCGATGACCCGGGCCTCGCAGTGGCGCAGATACGCATCGTCGCGAAACATCAGGTCAGTGCTCATGAGCGGGTCGCCAGGAAAAAGAAGCGTGATCGAGCGGGCCGTCAGCGCCCGAGGCGGGCATTGAACCAGCCCTCCAGCGCAATGGCCATCACAGACATGCCCAGCATCGCTGCGCCGATGAGGGAAGCGATGGCAATGAATACGGGTGCCCAGCGGTTAGCCGACACCCGTCCCGAGTTCGCGTTCAACCGCGCATCCCAGCGCGCATCCGGCGTAAGGCTGATCACGATCGCCTCGACCAGGGTGATCACCACGATCAGGCTGAAGGCAAAAAATCCAGGCTGACGGAACCAGGGGTCGGTACGCAGCGCCCAGCCCATCAGCGGCATCGAAAGCATGGGGTACAGCCACGCGCCGCGCGCCCCCAGATACCAGCGATGCAGTCCCAGCCAGCCGAAAACCAGCGCCAACAAACCGGCAAGCGGACGGGAATAGTGCCGGGTGGGCGCCGGATCAGACGGCAGGTCAGTCCTGGACTCGGATGAAAGCGACATTGAATAAGCGTTGGCTGGGTTGAACGACACACGCCGAATTCTAGCGGTCCCCGCAAGCGGTTCGACGAACCCGCACGGCTCGGGGCCTTTCAGGCCCGAAAAGGTCGCGCTGATACACTCGAGCGTGCCCCAAACGGGCCATCTCGCTGCCCCCCTCCCCCTCTCGCAGAAACCACATCGTGTCCAAGCCTCCGGTTGAGTCGCCGGCGATCCGCATTCGCGGCGCCCGCCAGAACAATCTAAAGAACATCGACCTCGACATCCCAACCGGCGAACTGGTGGTGGTGACCGGGGTATCGGGCTCCGGCAAGTCCTCGCTGGTGTTCGATACGCTCTACGCTGAGGGTCAGCGCCGCTACGTCGAGACCTTCTCGGCCTACGCGCGCCAGTTCCTCGACCGCATGGATAAACCGCAGGTCGACCGGATCGAGGGCGTGCCGCCTGCCATCGCCATCGATCAGACCAATCCGGTGCGCACTTCGCGCTCCACGGTCGGCACCATGACCGAAATCAACGATCACCTGAAGCTGCTGCTCGCGCGCACGGCGCGGCTGCACTGCCGCTGCTGCGGTGAGGCCGTGCAGCGCGACAGCGCCGCCGATGTCGTGAACAGCGTGGTCAGGCGCGCCGCCGAGGCTGGTGACCCGAGGCTTCTGGTCTGTTTCGAAGTGAGGGTGCCGGCGAACTTCACCGAGTCAGAGGTCGAACAGCATCTTCAGGCCCAGGGCTATACCCGCGTTCACCACCGCAGTCCCGCGCGCGATGACAGCAGCCGTACCGTACTGGGGGTGGTGCAAGACCGGTTTCGCGCCAGCACCGTCGAGCGGAGCCGTCTGGGCGAGGCGATCGAAGCGGCCATGCGTCAGGGACAGGGGCGGCTATCGGTTCATGCGCTCGACGACTCGGGGCACGACGCCGCGATCTGGCGCTACAGCAGCGGCCTCCACTGCGCCGATTGCGACATCAGCTATTCGGAGCCCCTGCCCAGCCTGTTCTCGTTTAACTCCCCGCTGGGCGCCTGCGAGACCTGTCGTGGCTTTGGCCGGGTGATCGGCATCGATCTCGGTCTGGTCATTCCCGATGAAAGCCGCACCCTCGCCGACGGCGCGGTACGGCCCTGGCAGACCGAAAGCTTCAAGGATTGTCAGCGCGACCTGGCCAAGTTCGCGCCGCGCGCGGGGGTACCGCTCGATCGGCGTTGGCGCGATCTGTCCGCCGAACATCAGCGCTGGGTGATTGAAGGGGGCGACGACTGGACTGGCAACTGGCAGAAGCAGTGGTATGGCATCAACCGCTTCTTCGAATGGCTGGAGAGCAAGGCCTACAAGATGCATATCCGGGTGCTGCTTTCCAAGTATCGTTCCTACACCGCCTGCAAGGTCTGCCAGGGTGCCCGCCTCAAACCCGAAGCACTGTGGTGGCGGGTGGGTGATCGGGCCCTCGCCGATCGCGCACTTGAAGCACGCGACGACCGCGGCGCCTGGCAGCGCTTTCGGCCGGTGGGGGTCGACTGGTCAGCCGATCTGCTGGCCCGTATGCCTGGCCTGTCGCTGCACGACCTGATGCTGTTGCCGATTGAACGGATTCGCGAATTCTTTGATGGGCTGGCCGCGCAGACCGGTCTTTCACGCAGCGGTGCCGACGCACGTGAGGAGGCACTCGCTCAGCTTCTGATCGAAATCCGGGCGCGGCTCGCTTATCTGTGCGACGTCGGGCTGGGCTACCTTACCCTCGACCGACAATCGCGCACGCTCTCGGGCGGTGAAGTGCAACGTATCAACCTTACAACCGCGCTCGGCACCTCGCTTGTCAACACGCTGTTCGTGCTCGATGAACCCTCAATCGGACTCCATCCGCGAGATATGGACCGTGTGAATGCGGTCATGAGTCGTCTGCGCGATGCGGGGAACTCGTTGGTGGTGGTCGAGCATGATCCGGCGGTCATGTTTGCGGCCGATCGCATCATCGACATTGGCCCCGGTCCCGGCGAGCGTGGCGGCAACATCGTATTCAATGGTCCGCCCGCGCAGCTGCGAACCGCCAACACGCTCACAGGTGACTACCTGGCGGGCCGGCGGCAGGTGGTCACGGGCCGCACCATGCCAGTGGCCGATGGCACGCCCAAACTCATCATCGAAGGCGCGCGCGAACACAATCTGCGCGGGATCGATGTCAGCATTCCTCTTGAGCGCTTCGTCTGCATCACCGGCGTGTCGGGTAGCGGAAAATCCACCCTGATGCAGAATGTGCTGCTGCCCGCGCTCATGAAAGCGAAGGGCAAGGCTAGCGAAGCGCCCGGTGCCTTTGACCGTCTGCTGGGCGACGACTGGATCGCCGATGTGGTGTTTGTCGACCAGTCGCCGATCGGCAAGACCGCCCGCTCGAGCCCGGTCAGTTATGTGGGCGCCTACGACCCCATTCGAAAACGCCTGGCGGGTGCGCCGCTTGCGCGCGAGCGTCACTACACACCGGGCACCTTCAGCTTCAACTCTGGCGACGGCCGCTGCCCGACCTG
This sequence comes from Betaproteobacteria bacterium, assembly GCA_018969885.1. The sequence continues at coordinate 13,940 of JAGWXN010000032.1, forward strand.
CGGCGGTAATGGCTTCGAGCATGTGGAGATGCAGTTTCTGTCGGACGTGTATCTGCGCTGCGCCGACTGCGACGGCAAGCGCTTCCGGAGCGAAACGCTGGAGGTGCGGCTCGCCGGCGCAAGCACCGCGCGCCGCGCCGACGGCTCGCCGTTTGCTGCGGCATCGGCCGCCGACATTCTGGATATGACGGTCACCGAGGCGCTCGCGTTTTTTGCTGACGACGCCGAGGTGCGGTCCCGATTGCAACCGCTGTCCGACGTCGGGCTCGACTATCTGCGGCTGGGCCAACCGGTGCCCACGCTGTCTGGGGGCGAGGCACAACGACTGAAACTCGCAGGCTACCTCGCCGAGGCGGCCAGTCAGGGGCTCACCGAACCCGCTTCGCCGGGCTGGCGCGCCGCACGCTCGGGACGCCGCGGCACGCTCTTCATGTTCGATGAGCCCACCACCGGGCTTCATTTCGATGATGTCGCTCGATTGTTGCGGGCGCTGCGCAAGCTGCTGCTCGCCGGTCACTCCCTGCTGGTGATCGAGCACAATCTCGACGTGGTGCGCGCCGCCGACTGGGTCATTGATCTGGGGCCCGACGGCGGCGAACGCGGTGGCCGACTGGTGGCCGCGTGTTCGCCGGAAGCGCTCGCGCAGCATGCTGGGTCAGCCACCGGACGGGCACTCGCCGACTATCTCCTGCAATTGCAGCGACTGAGCGAGTCCAGCACGGTATCGGCCGACCCGTCAGGAACACTGACCCCGACCGCGTCCCTCGCTCAGTATCCGTCAGCCACTTCCGGACAGCCGAGCGCCCGGCACGCCAAGGCGCTGCTGGCGGCCGAACCCGCCAATCCGGCAGGCTTTGCCGCCGAGGGCCTGCCGCTACAAAGCGCGCTTCGCGATCGTGGCCGGCATTCCATCCTGGTGCACCACGCGCGCGAGCACAACCTGAAGAACATCGACGTGGAGATTCCACGCGATCAGATGACCGTGATCACTGGCGTGTCGGGCTCCGGTAAATCCACGCTTGCGTTTGATGTGATTTTTGGCGAGGGCCAGCGCCGCTACCTCGAATCGCTCAATGCCTACGCGAGACAATTTGTACAACCCGCCACCCGGCCCGACGTCGATGCGCTCTACGGCATCCCGCCCACCGTGGCGATCGAGCAGCGCACCAGCCGTGGCGGCCGCAAGAGTACGGTGGCCACGCTCACCGAGATCTATCATTTCCTGCGACTGCTCTATGTGAAGCTGGGCATCCAGCATTGTCCGGAGTGCGGCGTCAGCATTGAGCCGCAATCCGCAGACGCCATCCTCGCGCGCCTCATGACCGAGCTCCGGGGCCGACACATCGGCCTCCTCGCACCGCTGGTGGTCGCGAGAAAAGGCGTCTACACCGATCTGGCGAAATGGGCGGGCGCGCGCGGCTATACCCATCTACGGGTCGATGGCCGATTCCTGCCCACCCGGGGGTTCCCGCGCATCGACCGCTTCATCGAGCATGACATCGAACTGCCGGTCGCCTCGCTGCACGTCGATCCCCGCAACGAAGCGCAGCTGCGCGACGCACTCGCTACCGCGCTCGATCTGGGGAAGGGCCGGGTGATGGTGATCGACTCGCTCCAGGCGCTGGAGGCTGCCCACCTGGCCGATGACCAGGTCGCATTCGAACGCGAGGCTGCCCTCGTGAAGCCCCGACTGTTTTCGACGCGACGCGCCTGTCCCTCATGCGCGGCAAGCTTTGCCGAGCCCGACCCAAGGCTGTTTTCTTTCAATTCGCGGATCGGCTGGTGCGCCGCATGCATCGGCACCGGAATCAAGTTGCCTTACGTGCCGCAAGTGGATGAACGCCATCGCTCGGGTGAAGACAACAGCACCGATTCGGTGGGCGCGCTCGCCGAAAAGCTCGCCGATCAGATCGCGGCGGAGGCCCGGGCGGCTGCGGCGCGTGACGACAGTGCCGAGGTCTCAGCCGGCACCGACGACAGCCCGGGTGAGGCGCCCTGCGTTCGCTGTGAGGGCAAACGCCTCAATGCCACCGCGCTCGCGGTCAAGCTTGCCGGAATGTCGATTGCCGAACTGACCGCGATGCCGGTCGGCGACTGCTCACGCTGGCTGCGGCAGGTGGAGTTCTCGGGACGCGCGGCCGAGATTGCACGCGACGTGCTCACCGAGATTCGCTCGCGTCTCGACTTTCTCTCCGATGTGGGCCTGGGCTATCTGGCGTTGGACCGCGCGGCGCCCACGCTCTCGGGCGGGGAAGCGCAACGCATCCGGCTGGCTGCGCAGCTCGGCTCCAATCTGCAGGGCGTGTGCTACGTGCTCGATGAACCCACCATCGGCCTTCATCCACGAGACAACCGGGTGCTGCTCGACACGCTGCAGGTGCTCCGTTCTAAGGGGAACACCCTGCTTGTGGTGGAACACGACGAAGACACCATCCGGCGCGCCGACCATGTCATCGACATCGGCCCCGGGGCTGGGCGCCTGGGCGGGCGGGTGATCGCAGCCGGCAATCACGCTGCGCTCGCAGCCTCACCCGACAGCCTCACCGGTCGCTACCTGTCGCACCCGCTCGCGCACCCGCTATCGCCGCGCCGCGCGGTGGGCGAGCGCGATCCATCGGGCTGGCTCACCCTGCACGGGGCACACCGTCATAACCTGCGTCATGTCGATGTGCGCCTGCCGCTCGGCCGGCTGAGCGTGATCACCGGGGTGTCGGGGTCGGGTAAATCCACGGTGGCTCGCGAGGTGCTGCTTGGCAATGTAGCCGCGCAGGTGCGAGCCCGCAATGCACGAAAACCGGCGCCTAAGCTTGCTGGCCTGAATGCGCTTGAAGGCTGGCAGCCCATCAGTCGCGTGCTTGAGGTCGATCAAACCCCGATCGGCAAAACGCCCCGATCCTGTCCGGCCACCTACATCGGATTCTGGGACACGATCCGCCGACTGTTTGCCGATAGCGCCGAAGCGCGGCTGCGCGGATTTACTGCGTCACGCTTCAGTTTCAATACCGGCAGCGGCCGCTGCCCGGCCTGCGAGGGCCAGGGCGTACAGACGATTGAGATGAGCTTTCTGCCTGATGTGAAAGTGCTGTGCGATACCTGCGGGGGACGGCGCTTCAATCCCGAGACCCTATCGATCCGACTGCGTGATGCCTCGATCGGCGACGTGCTGTCGATGAGCGTTGACGAGGCACTGCCATGGTTCGCAGCACACCCCTCAGTTGCTCACCCGCTGCAATTGCTGCAGGACGTGGGTCTGGGCTATCTCACGCTCGGTCAGCCCAGCCCCACGTTATCAGGCGGCGAATCCCAGCGCATCAAGCTGGTCACCGAACTCGCCAAAGTGCGCACTCTCACCGATGTCGACGATCCGCGCATCGCGCGGGCGCGGGCACGTGCGCTCGAGAAAGGCACGCCGATACCGGCTGGCCCCCACACCCTCTACGTGCTCGATGAACCCACCGTGGGCTTGCATATGGCCGACGTGGAGAAACTGATCCGCGTGCTGCATCGTCTGGTCGATGCCGGCAACACGCTGGTGGTGGTCGAGCATAACCTCGACATCTGGGCGGAGGCCGACTGGATCGTCGACCTGGGTCCTGAGGGTGGGTCGGGGGGCGGCCGCATTGTCGAGAGTGGGCCGCCTGAGCAACTGATCGGCAACACGGCGTCGCACACCGGTCGGGCCTTGTCGGAATTCATGTCGGGGCAGCATCGAAAATGAATCCGCGGCTGCTCACGCTGCCCAACATCATCACCATTGCGCGGGCACTGCTGATTCCAGTCATTGCCTACATGCTCGCTACGCGCGCCTTCGGGGTGGCACTGCTGCTGTTCGTTCTGTGTGCGGCGGGCGATCTCATCGATGGCTTTCTCGCCCGACGCTGGAACCAGCGCACGCGCTTCGGCGCGATCGCGGATCCGCTCGCCGACAAGCTCACCATGCTCACCGTGACGCTGATGCTCGCAGCTGAGGGGCTGCTGCCGGGCTGGCTGGCTGCGGCGGTGATCGCACGCGATGTCGTGATCGTGTTCGGCGCGATCGCGTTTCACTTTCTGATCCATGAATACGAAATGGCGCCCACGCGCCTCTCCAAGCTCAACACCGCGCTCGAATTTGCGGTCCTGACCGGGGTTCTGGTCGACGCCGCCGGTATCATCGAAATCACAGCCGGGCTTGAACCCGCCTACGCAGCGCTCGCCTTCACCATCTTCGCCTCAGGTCTGAATTACGTATGGTCCTGGGGACGGCGCGCTGCAAAGGCCCGTCAGCCCGACGCCGATTCACGTTGAGACTCAAGCGGATGAATGCGTTCATCCACA
>JAGWXN010000405.1 GCA_018969885.1 Betaproteobacteria bacterium
GTGGTTCTCGTCTGAAAATGAAAGGGGGGCGCGATGTATCGATCTGCCCTGAGCCTGGGGGCGATCACTCCATCCCGAGCAGTTTGTAGATCCGCCGGGTGTAAGCGCCGAATGCCGCCTGCGTTTTCATATCCAGCGTGCGGGGGTGGGGCAGAGTGATGTCGAAGTTGTCCGCCATCTTGGCGGGCCCGGCGGTGAGGACCACGACCCGCGTGCCCAGAAATACCGCTTCGGAAATGCCGTGCGTGACGAAGATGATGGTCTTACCCGCCTCCTTCCAGATCCGCAGCAGCTCCAGGTTCATTTTCTCGCGGGTGAGCGCATCCAGCGCACCGAATGGCTCATCCATCAGGACCAGTTTGGGGTCGTGAACCAGTGAACGGGCAATCGCCGCGCGCTGCTGCATGCCGCCGGAAAGCTCATAGGGATACTTCGATTCGTTTCCAGCGAGCCCGACAAGCGCCAGCAGGTCGCGGGCCCGTTCGCGTGACTCGGCTATGGGCAGGCCGAGAATCTCGGCGGGCAGCAGCACGTTTTCCAGAATGCGTCGCCACTTGAGTAGCAGCGGCTGCTGAAACACCATACCGATATCGCGCGCCGGATCGAATGGATGCGTGGCCGAACCGATGGAAACCTCGCCGCCGTCGTGCGGGTGAAGCCCCGACAGGATTTTCAGCAACGTTGACTTGCCACAGCCCGACGGACCAACCAGCGACACGAGTTCGCCGGGCATCACATCAAACGTCGCGTCGGAGATGGCCAGATGCTCGCGCTTTCCGGTGCGATAGACCTTGCGAACCCCTTTCAGGCGGATGAACGGCGGTGCGGCGTCGGGCATGGAGCGTGGGTGTCCTGTGGTGGGGATGGCAAGCGGACGGTATCGTAGACCGAGCCAGGCATAGCCGCCAGCGAAACGTCGACTCTGCGGTTCGTATCAGGTCTGGGGTATCGTTGCGCATCAGGCTGAATTTCCCTGGGGAGCACGATGGGTTTTCAGGTCAACTGGGAGCGCAACGACTATTCGCGGATCCCGCACTGGCTCTATCACGACGAGGAGGTGTACCGCCTCGAGATGGAGCGCATCTTTCGCGGTCCGCTCTGGCACTACCTGTGCCTGGAGGCCGAGGTGCCCAAACCGGGCGACTTCCGCACCACCTGGGTGGGTGATACGCCAATCGTGGTGAGCCGCGACCGTGGCGGCGAACTGCACGCCTGGGTAAATCGCTGCTCGCACCGCGGCGCAACCATCGTCCGTAAGGTTCAGGGCAACGCAACCGACCATGTCTGCATTTATCACCGCGGGTGTTAGTCCCCACGCGGTGATCTGACCGGCATTCCGTTTCGACGCGGCCTCAAGGGCGAGGGCGGCATGCCTGCCGATTTCAGCCCGGCGTCGGTGACGCCAAAAAAACTCCGTCTGGTCAATTTTCACGGCGTGCTGTTCGGAACGTTTTCCGAGGCCTGTGAATCGATCGAAGACTTCCTGGGCGATTTCGGCACCGGCATGATTCGGCGCTTCATGCACAAGCCGGTCCGCATCCTCGGCTATTCGCGCCAGCTGATTCACGGCAACTGGAAGCTCTACGCCGAGAACCTCCGTGATACCTATCACGCAAGCCTGTTGCATGAGTTCTTCGTCACCTACGGCGTGGATCGGGCCACGCAGAAAGGCGGCGTCAAGATGGATGCCCGGCACCGGCACAACATGAATCACGCATATGCGGCCTCCGACACCCAGGATGAGGCCCGCGCAGCCTACGCCGGCACCGCGGGCGTCGAACTCGATCGGATGCGGCTACGGGATCAAAAACTTCTTCAATACATTCCCGAATTTGAAGACGGTATGAATCTCGCTGCGCCCACTTTCTTCCCCAGCTCGATCATCATCCAGATCAACAACACGCTGGGTACCCGGCACATTCGTCCGAAAGGGGTCGATCAGCTGGAAGTGTTCCAGACGCTGTTTGGCTATGAGGATGACACGCCCGAGATGACCCGGCATCGGCTCGTTCTCGCCAATCTGGTCGGACCCGCGGGCCTGGTCAGCATGGAAGACGGTGAGGCGATCGAGATCGCGCATCGCACCAGCGCGAGCGCGCCCGCTGGTAGCTCGAGTGTGGTTGAGATGGGGGGGCGCGGACCGCTTCGCGATCTGGCGCACCGCGTCACGGAAACACCCATTCGCGGATTCTGGTCGTATTGGTCGGAACTGATGGGTGTGGAGCCTGAGGGGGGCGTGCGATGAGCGCGACGGCGGCCATTCCGCAGGAGGTGCGCAACGCGGTGTCCGATCTGCTCGCTGAATATGGCATGGCACTCGACCAGGATCGGCTCGAGGATTGGGCGACGCTTTTCACCGACGACTGCGACTACCGGGTGATCAGCCGGGAAAATGAGGAGCAGGGGCTGCCCAACGTGATGATCTGGTGCGACAACCGGGATATGCTCCTCGATCGCATCGAGTCGTACCGGCATGTCAATGAATACAACCTGCACTGGGACCGGCACGTGATCGGATTGCCGCGTCACTTTGGCCAGGTCGAGGGACTATGGCAGGTCGAAGCGTCTTACAGTGCGTTTCAGACCGATCTTGAAGGCGCGACAAGGCTCTTCTCGGTGGGCCGCTATCGGATGGGCCTGCGAGTGGAGTCGGGGGTGGCACGGATCCGTTCGGTGGTGGTGGTGGCCGATACGGGTCTCATTCCAACGCTGCTGGCCACGCCGCTCTAAGGCCTCGGCAGGATGCTCCCTGAAGCCTGCCACCCGCCAGCGTTCTGCACAGGACCCTAATCATGACAGCCGGTGATCAGTCGTTGAATCTGAGAATTTTCGAAGCCTGCGACACGCCGGCGCCAGCGTTTGCGGCCGCGCTTCTTGGCGATTTTGGCGCCCAGGTCACGGTGATCGAATCGGCCGAGGGCTCAGGGCTGCGGCGGCTGGGATCCAAGCAGGTGCAGGAGGTCTGGTGGCC
>JAGWXN010000406.1 GCA_018969885.1 Betaproteobacteria bacterium
ACAGTTAATATTTTGCAATTCAATCACTTAGATGAATATTGAGGCCCGAAAAGCCCGATTTGTTGCACCACAGCAAAATCGCTTGACAGCACTCGTCTGGATGGCCATAATTCGTTTTGTTGCGTTGCACCAAACAACGCTGACCGAGTTCCGAAAAGCTTACGTTCTCTGTCCTGCCCCGACATCCCAACCGGAGATTCAAAATGATCCAGACCCCCGAACAGTTCGCGTCACTGAACAAAGCCTCCTTCGAAATGATGCACACCGCCGCTCGCGTTTCCATGGCGGGTTTCGAGCGCCTTGCTTCGCTCAACCTTCAGGCTGCGCGCAGCTCGTTCGAAGAGTCGGCTGACATGATGAAGTCGCTTTTCGAAGTCAAGGATGTGAAGTCGCTCTCCGAGCTCACCAGCACCTCCATGCAGCCCGCCGCCGACAAAGTCTCGTCGTACGCCAAACACTGCTATGACATCGCTTCGGAAACGAATGCCGAGCTGGCCCGCCTGGTTGAAAAGCAAATGGCCGATGGCAACAAGCAGCTGTTCGCAGCCATTGACTCCATGGCCCGCAACGCCCCCGCCGGTAGCGAAGGCGTCATGACGCTGGTGAAATCGGCTGTGTCGGCCGCCAACACGGCGTTTGATCAGGTCAGCCGCGCCACCAAGCAGGTTGTCGAAATGGCCGAGGCCAACGTTGCCGCAGCCAGCAAGTCGACCACCGCCCGCACGGCCAAGAAAGCCGCCTAAGTTCACGATCTCCTCCTCATTGCTCCGGCCGCCAGGCCAGAGAGCGCGGAAACGGCCCGATGATGGGCCGTTTCCATTTGGAGGCGCCGCAGCACCCGAGCGCGCTCACGGCCATATCGTGAATGCTCAGGCTTCTTGAAGCGCAGCCGGGTTGACTCGGGAAATCGCGCCCGTTGAGCGCCAGCGCTGCAAGGCCTCATCGCGAGCACCAAGCGCTGCCTTCACATTGCGCTCTTTCACATGGCCGAAGCCCCGAATCTGCTCGGGAAACGACACCAGGGACAGCGCGAGATCGCGACGCTCAAGATCGAGCTCTGGCAGCAGCGAATTCACCAGCGACTCATAGTCGTCAATCAACCGACGCTCCATCCGGCGTTCTTCGGTGTAGCCGAAGACATCAAACGCCGTGCCGCGTAACCCGCGCAGGCGCGCGAGCAGCCGGAATGCGGTGAAGATCCAGGGTCCCCAGGTTTTCTTGATCAGTTCGCCGCGCTCATTACGCCGCGAGAGCAGCGGCGGAGCGAGGTGAAACCGCATCCGAATGTCACCATCAAACTGCTCGCGCACGGTGCGTTCGAATTCGCCGCTGGTGTAGAGACGGGCCACCTCGTACTCGTCTTTGTACGACATGAGGCGATAAAAGTTACGCGCCACCGCCGCAGTGAGCGGTAGGGCCTCGGCCGAGTCGCTGGCAGGCGGGGTCATCCTGCTCTCCGCCTCACGCACCCGAGCCACCAGCGCGCGATAGCGCGCCGCCCAGGCGTCGTTCTGATAGTCCGCCAGAAAATCCACCCGGCGCGCGATCAGTTCATCCAGTGTTTTTGACACGATCCGCGACGGCGGCAAGGCCTTCGGGGGTGCTGCAAGTTGTTCCACCTGCGCAGAATCAACGGCTGCACGTCGGCCCCACAGAAATGCAGCGAGGTTGGTCGCGACCGACACTTCGTTCAGCTCGATGGCGCGCTCGATCGCCCGAGCGGAGAGCGGAATCATGCCGAGCTGCCAGGCATAGCCCAGCATGAACAGGTTGGCGGTGATGGCATCGCCGAGCAAGCCGGTGGCGAGTCGTGTGGCGTCTACAAACGAGGACTGTGCCTCCCCCACTGCATCAACAATCGTCTGCTCCATCCGGCTGAGCGGAAAGCTCCAGTCGGCATTGCGGGTGAAGTCAGCCGTGGGCGTGCGCGCGACATTCACCGCCACCCGGGTGCGGCCTGCCAGCATTCGCTGCATGGCCTCGCGACCCGCGGTGACCACCACATCGCAGCCGATGACAGCGTCAGCCGAGGCAAGCCCGATGCGTGGCGCATGCAGCATGTCCTGCCCGGCGCCGATCCGCACGAAGCTCATGACCGCACCGTTTTTCTGCGCGAGCCCCGCCATGTCGAGAACGGTCACGCCCTTACCTTCCAGATGCGCAGCCATGCCCAGGATCTGGCCGATGGTGACCACGCCTGTTCCACCAATACCAGTGACGAGCACTGACCAGGCGCCCTGGATCTCGGGCAGTGTCACCTCGGGCAATGCAACTTGCGCGGCATCAGCGGCCACCTGGCCTGCCCGACCCCGCCGGGGCTTGGCGCCCTCCAGCGTGACAAAGCTCGGACAGAACCCATTCACGCACGAAAAATCTTTATTGCATGACGATTGATTGATCGCGCGCTTACGACCGAGCTCGGTTTCCACCGGCTCGATCGATACGCAATTGGATTTGACGCCGCAATCGCCGCAGCCCTCGCATACCGCTTCATTGATGAAGGCACGCCGATCGGGGTCGGGAAACGCACCGCGCTTGCGACGACGGCGCTTTTCAGCGGCGCAGGTCTGGTCGTAGAGCAGCACCGATACGCCCCGGAACTCGCGGAGCTCGCGCTGCACGCGGTCGAGATCATCGCGATGGTGAACCGGTACCGACGAAGGAAAGTAGCCCGCCGGGTACTTGTCAGGCTCATCGGTGACCACCACCACCCGGGTGACGCCCTCGGCCATGACCTGCGCCACGATCCGGTCGGGGGTGAGCGATCCGTCGTGACGCTGGCCGCCGGTCATGGCCACCGCATCGTTGAACAGGATCTTGTAGGTCATGGGCGTATTCGTGGCGACCGCATGCCGAATCGCAAGCGACCCCGAATGAAAATACGTGCCGTCACCGATGTTCTGGAAGACGTGTTCCGTGGATGAAAACGGCGCCTGCCCCACCCAGGTCATGCCCTCGCCGCCCATCTG
>JAGWXN010000407.1 GCA_018969885.1 Betaproteobacteria bacterium
CACCAAACGCCTGAACCGACGACGAGCCACCGATTGACGCGCGCGGCGCAGCGCGCCCTCCTGAAACATCGAGCTTGGGATTCGGAAGCGCGAGCGCAGCCGTGCTCGCCGAGCGCGCAGCATCTCTCGCCAGCGCGGTCACCTGCAGATCGGGATTGCCGGCCAGGACCCGCTGAGTCACCTGATCGATGCTGTAGCCCGGAGCAGAATCTTGCGTCCACCCTGACGGGGCCCCAGCCACGAGCGCGAACGCGAGCAGCGAGCCCGCGGCAATCGGTTTAAGCGCTGAGCAAGGCATGGGCAACCCGGTCACTGTGGATGAAAGGAAGACGGCCGAACGACCGCAAACCGGTAGATCGGGTCGATCATAACAAGCTTCAACCGTTCGACTTCCGGGGACATCGGGCGCCCATCCCCGGCAACGGTCAGTGGCGAGCCTGCAGCCCCTCAAACGACATCAGTTCGCCAGCGATTGCACTCGCAATGACCGTGGGCGGGCTCGCGAGCCACACCTGACCCGGCCCGCTACGACCAGGGAAATTGCGATTGATTGCGCTCACGGTCACCTGCTCGGCGCTCACCGATGAACCCGGGCCGCAGTTGGCACACGCGCCGCAGGAAGGCTGCAGCAGCCTCGCGCCCGACCCTTCAAACACCGGCATGTAACCACGGGCGATGCAATAGTCGCGGACGGCCGTGGTGCCAAACTGCAGGAAGAGCTGCACCCCAGGCGCCACTTTGAGTCCGCGATCGAAGGCCCAGCGCAGCACCGCAAAATAATGATCGAAATCGGCGCGCTTGCCCCCGGTGCACGAGCCGCCGTACGCAATGGTGATCGGCACACGTGCAGCCAATTCAGCCATTGCGAGGCCGTTACCCGGATCGCCGGGCCGGGCCAGCATCGGCCCGAGCTTGGCGCAGTCGATCCTCAGATGCTCAGCCACGGGCGCGCCCGGGTCACTGCGCATCCAGCTTTCGATTTGGAAGTCGATACCGCGGCGCTCCTTCAGGTAGCGGACGGTTTCGTCGTCGGGCTCGACCAGCCCGGTGAGTCCACCGAGTTCGGCCACCATGTTGGTGAGCGTGGCCCGTTCGTCGGTGTCCATGGCCCGAACCGCCTCACCACAGAATTCAAACACTTTGCCAAGCGCCCCACCCGCCCGAATCGCCGGCTGCGACAGCAGATGCAGCACCGCGTCCTTGGCCGTCACGCCGGGTCGCAGGCGCCCCGTGAATTCGACCCGAATCGTATCGGGAATGGTGACCCGGATCGCTCCAGTGACGAAGGCGTTGGCCATATCGGTCGTGCCGACACCGATCGCCACGCACCCGAGCGCGCCGCTATGCGGCGTATGCGAATCGGTACCCACGATGAGCTGGCCGGGCAGCGCAAACTGCTCCGACATTACAGCGTGAGAAATACCCGCCACATGACCACCTTCATCGGCGGCCGCCTCGTCTTCGGGCAGCGTGCGAAAGAACTTGAGCTGATGGCGTTCGGCAAAATTGCGCTGCACCTCGCACATCTCGCGCACCTGGGAGAGTAGCCCCAGTCGAACATGCACCGTGCTTTCGTCGGCATAGGAGGTGTGATCCTCGAACATCACGATGCGTTCAGGGTCCACAAGCGAGAGCGCGCTGCCAAAGCGGCGCTCCAGCATATGAATAGCCATGCCCGCGTAGTACTCGATGATGAAGCGCCAGTCGGCGCGTACGAACACCCCTGCGCCAGGATGCACCGCCTGAGCGCTCACCGGCGTTGCAAGCAGATTGCGTTCAATGATTTTTTCGAAGAGTGTCCTCGGAGGGGTCGCCTCACCCGAGGCCGCCATCGGCTGCGGGCTCACCGAGCGCAGGTGGCGCTGACCGAACTCGATCAGTCCGCCTGCGCGAACAATGGCGGCGGCGAGCTGATCGCGGTCGGCGAGCAGCTCAGAAAGCGCGATGGGCTCACCGCGACGGATCCGTTCAATCAGCCCGAAATCGGTGGAGGTGAGGAGGCCGATGTTGTCAGCGTTCTGCCGGTAAATGCGCTCGAAGCTTTCGGCAATCACCAGTCGAACACCCGCCGCCCGCTCGGCCGCCGGACTGTGCTCGCGCGAAGACCCCTTGCCATAGCGCGCGCCCGCCACCACCACCTCGATCCCGGCGTCCCGGATCGCATCGCGCCCGATCGGCAGGCGCTGCCCGGCCTTGAAGCCGGTGTAGGGAATACGGCCCAGCCGTTCGTCCCATAGGGTCATGGCCGGCACAGGTGTGATCTCGTCAGTAGATACGTTGTCGCGTAGCGTGCCTGCCGCTTCACGGACGAGCGCCTGGCCAGCGAGCTGCGATGCAACTTTGTCTGGGTCCTCTGAGAGAAACAGGATACGGTCCTTAAAGCGCAGCAGGTCGCGCGGCAACTGGGTCATGGCGGCGAGATTCCCTTCGAGGCGCCAATCAGCGCGGTGGCATCGATTTCAACCAGCAATCCGGGGGCGGCGAGCGCCTTCACCTCCACCAGCGTGGAGCATGGATAAGGCTCGCGAAGAAGTTCGCGGCGCGCAGCGGAAATTTCGACGCGGCGCGAGATATCGGTGGTGTAGATCGTGAGCTTCACCACATCACTCAGATCCGTACCCGCCGCCCGCAATAAATGGCTGATCTTCTCAAGGCAGGCGCGCGTTTGCGCCGCCATGTCGCTGCCACCGCGGATCGCCCCATCGGGCCCGGACGCCGTCACCCCCGACAGGAACACCTGTCGGTCGACCACCAGGCATTGCGAGAAAGGCGCTGCCGATTCGGGCACCTCGGGACAGGTGACTCTGCGAAGGGTCATGTTGAAACTCCCGCGGCCGCGCGTCGCTCCCAAGGCTTGCGCGCGCCGGCTGCGTTCAGCGCCCGCAGCTGTTGAATGGCGCGTTCCCGCATCCAACGACGCACGCGCGCAACCCCCACATCATGGTCGTAGAAGCACTCGTTC
>JAGWXN010000408.1 GCA_018969885.1 Betaproteobacteria bacterium
TGGCGCAGAAAATGCGCGGCGCCGACGAGCGGACCTTCGTGTTGGCGATGATCGAGACCCGCAAGGGCGCCGAGAACCTCGAAAGTATCCTCGCGGTAGACGGGGTCGATGGCGGGCACCTCGGGCAATTCGACCTGTCGCTATCGCTGGGCATTCCGGCGCAGTTCGAGCGTCCCGAGATCCAGACCACGATCGATCGGCTGACGACAACCTGCAAGCAACTGGGCAAGACCGCCGCCTGCATGGCCCCCACCCTTGACACCGCCCGCGACTGGCAGCGGCGGGGTTTCCGCATGATTTCCTACAGCTACGACACGGGCCTCATGCAAGCGTCGCTGAGCGCTGGCATCAGTGCGCTCAAGGCAGAGCGCTGAACGAAGGGGCGGGAGGCGGCCGCTGCGAGGGCGTGCCTCCTGCCTGCTGGTCTCATCCGGCCAGCCAACAATCCGTATTTCGAGGGACAGGACGATGAACTTGCTTCGCTTCAAGTGGTTCGGGGTGCTGGTACTCGCCTGCGCCGGACTCGTTTCGCTGGCTGAGGCACAGACCTATCCGACGCGGTCGGTCCGGATCATCGTCCCATTCAGCCCTGGTGGCGGCACCGACACCTTTGCGAGGGTCATTGCACAGAAGATGCAGGAACGTCTCGGGCAGCCCTTCGTGGTCGAGAATCGTCCAGGCGCGGCGGGCAACATCGGTGCCGATCTGGTGGCGAAGGCGCCGGCCGACGGCTATACGCTGTTGCTCGCGCAGGACTCGCTCGCGATCGTGCCCCACCTGTCCAAGGCCCTACCGTTCGATGTCAACAAAGATTTCGCCCCGATCGGCATTGGCGTGTTCATGCCGATGATGCTGGTCGCGGCCAATGGTGTTCCAGCGACCTCGCTCGCCGAGCTGATCGCTCATGCCAAGGCTCATCCAGGCAAGCTCACTTATGGGACGCCCGGTGCAGGCACCGCGCACCACCTGAATTTTGAGGCTCTGCTCAGCCGCGCCGGTCTGCAGATGGTTCACGTACCCTACAAGGGTGCAACGCCGATGATGACCGATCTCGTGTCCGGCACGGTACAGGTCGCGTTCAGTGCACTAAGCTCGACGCTGCCGTTTGCAAGCGGCGGAAAGATCCTCATCCTCGCGATCGCCGATCTCGAGCGCGCGCCTCAGTTTCGCGATGTTCCAACGATCGCCGAGTCGCTGCCGGGCTATACCGCCCATGTATGGTTTGGGCTGATGGCACCCGCCGGGACCGCGCCAGCGATCGTACAGCGACTGTCGGATGAGCAGCGCGCCATCGTGAATCTGCCCGACGTCCGCGAGCGACTCGAGGGCATGGGCTACAAGGTGCGACCGACCGCACCCGCCGAAATGCGAACCATCATGCGCAGCGAATATGAAAAGTGGGGCGAGCTGATCCGAAGCGTCGGCATCAAGCCCGAGTGATGCGCGCCCAGACCTACGGGGAGATGACTAGATGAAGCCGACCGAACTGATCGCACCGGGGCTCGCATATCCGCCCGATTTCGGCAGCCCGACCTCGCTCGGGATCCGTGCTGGCGATTTTATTTTCGTATCGGGGATGATTGCCTGGGACCGTGAGCGGCGGATTGTCGGGGTCGGGGACCCACATGCGCAGACCTTGCAGGCTCTGGACAGCATGCAGGCGGTGCTCGAGGAGGGCGGCGCATCGCTCGCGGATATCGTGAAAATCACGTTTTACCTGACCGATATCAGGCACAAGGCGGTGGTATGGGAGGCCCGCAAGCTGCGCTTTGGCTCGGCGCGCCCAGCCTCCACCCTGGTCGAGGTCACGCACCTGGTGGATCCGCAGGCACTTCTGGAGATCGATGCGGTCGCGTTCGTACCGCGCTGACCTGGCTTGCTCCGGCGATTACCAGACGAGCCAGGCAAGGTTGCCAGATAGGCCTGAAATAGGCGTCTGGTTCTGGCCGAGCGATCCGCGAGGATGTTTTTCGAATATCCAAGGCGCCCGCCAACGGGTACTGGACCTATTCACTGGGTGCAACACCGAGTATCGACATCGCGAAATTGTCAACGTTACGCTCGAGCAGTGGCGCTCCGTCGCTCCGCTCGCGCGACCGCTTACCCGATTGCCAAGGTCGACCGAGGCTGAGACCATTAGCGGTTTGGATTCGCGTCCGCCGAGTCCGCTCTCCGGAGATCATCGACCCATGAGCCAAGCCTCAGAGCAGTTTCTGAAAAATCTGTCGGTGGTGATGTCCCTGCCCGGACTGACCTTCAACGAAGATCGGGTATGTTGCCTCTCAGATCCAGGCGCGCTCGATCTTCAGATGGAGTGGATTCCGGAGCCCGGCCGGCTGATGGTGATCGCGGCGGTGGGAACGCTTGGCGACGACCCCAAGCTTCTACGCACGTTGCTATCGGCAAATTTCTTGTTTGCTGGGACGCGTGGCGAGTCTCTATCGCTTGAAAGCGGTACCGACAGGATCTTTCTATGTGCGGGGTTTGATCTCGACGAGATCTCGGAGCAGCACGCGATCGATCTCTTCACGCGCTTCATTGATACCGCGAGGCAGTGGGTCGGTTTCTTGTCGGGCCAGTTGGTGCCCCCCGAACATGCAATGCCACCCTCATCGTTTATCCGCGTCTGAGGAGTTACCTCATGGCGGTCCAGAACAAGCTCACATTCCAGTTCGACAACCAGGCGAGCTTCAAGCTCGATGGCAACAGCATCGACCTTGGGAAAGTGGCGACCGATCAGGTTGTCCTCGGCAAAGACGGCAAGGAAAAGACGATCAAAGGCTTCCAGGCAGCCGACGGTCTGATCTACAGCGGGAAGAAGACCGCGGACGGCAAATACAAGATCAGCGTCTATGGAGAGCCGGAGGCCCTGGCCAAACAGAAATTTTCGGTTCGTGGCGGCGATATTTCTGGAGCGCGGTTTGGCGATCTACGACTGGTCAACGACAAGCCCG
>JAGWXN010000409.1 GCA_018969885.1 Betaproteobacteria bacterium
GAGGGCGCAATCGTGTCGCCGAGATCGTAGCGCAACAGCGTTTCGCCGCCGGCGGTACGGAACTCGTATCCCGGCGCGCATCGCGACGCCGCCATGGCCTCGGTCAACAGGCCAAGGCCTTGCCACACGCGCATGATCTCGGCATCGAAATGGGCCGCGCGCGGCAAGGGATAGACCGCCGTGTCACGTTCGACGGCAAGCACCCGCAGGCCCTGCTGGCCCAGGAGATTGGCAAGCGTCGCGCCGACAGGGCCGAGGCCCGCAATCAGCACATCGGTATCAATCATGTCATCACCTCAGTGGAACGACGCTGGCAGCGACTTGAATCCCTGCAGCACATTGTTGATGAAAGGTTCAGGCACGCCCACCTCGACGCGCCCGACATGGCGCGCAATCGCAGCAAGCAGGCACTCCATCTCGAGCCGCGCAAGATGCATGCCCGCACAGGCATGTGCGCCATGCCCCCAACCCAGATGGTCACGCGCATTGCGCGTGACATCGAAGCGATCGGGATCGGCATAGTGGCGCTCATCCCGATTGGCTGACGCAAACAGCACCAGCACACGCTCGCCAGCTGGAATGGTTATGTCTCCCAGCGGAAAATCAGCGGCGGCATGGCGCGTGAAACCTCGGATGGGCGATGACAGGCGAACCGATTCAAAGACCACGTCAGCAGCAAGCCTCTCGTCCTGCCGGACGGCATCAAGCACCTCTGGATGCTTGGCGAGGTGCTGAAGCAACTGCCCCGTCGCAAGGATGGTCGTGTCAAGACTGGGGGCCACATAGTCGATGACCATGGCCTTCGCCTCATCCCGCGAGAGCTTGCCCGCGTCAGCCGCAGCAAAGATCTCGTCCGCCCAGCTTCCTGGCACCACGTCGTTCCGGCCAAGTCGGGCGACATATCGGGTCAGATCGATGAGGGCGGGCAGCGCCCGCATCATGCGCCAGTTCATGGGACCCAGAGCATCAAAGGTTGCCGCTGCCCACCGAAGCATGTTCTCGCGCCCCGAGGGTCTCAGCCCGACAAGCTCGGCAACGATGGAAACCGGCAGGTGCGAGGCAAACCGCGACATGGCCTCGAAAGGCCCCTCGCGCTTCAGGCCCACCACAAGGCCTTCTGCCTCCGACTGCATCCGGGACCGAAGCGCCGCAAGCGCTCCAGGCCCCAGGGGCCTGATCAGCGCAAGCCGCCGGCGAACGTGATCGGAACCATCGGCCGTCAGCGTGATCTCGCTCTTGATGGAATTGACAAGCCTGTTGGCGGCAACACCCTTGCCACTCACAAGCTGGTCAGCCGCCCGCAACGCTGCCCGTGCCTCTGCGTGGCGCCCCACCGCCCACATGTTTCGCCGGGGCATCCAGGCGGCCGGACCAAGTTCACGGATGGCGCGGAAATGCGCTGCCGGATTGGTCAGCGCATCACGCCCATAGATATCGCCCGCATAGATCGGACGACCGTCGGCCATCACGCATCGCTCTCGGGTCGCAGCGTGGCCTCGATGGCGCCGATCCTGTCGATCTCGATCCGCATGACATCACCCGCATTGAGAAAGCGCGGCGGCTTCATGGCCGCACCGACGCCACCCGGCGTGCCAGTGAAAATCACGTCGCCAGGCTCCAGCGTCATGACCTTGCTGAGATGCGCGATCTGCTCATAGACGTTGAACACGAGGTGTTTGGTGTTTGAGTCCTGGCGCTTCTCGCCATTGACGAAGGCGCGAATGCCGAGCGTATGCGGATCACCCACTTCATCGCTGGTGACGATCCACGGACCAATCGGCCCATGGGTGTCAAAGCTCTTGCCCAGCACCCATTGGGGTGTCTTGAACTGCCAGTCACGGGCAGTCACGTCGTTGCCCACGCAATAGCCGAACACGACCTCATGCGCCTTCTCCTTGGACACATGCTTGCAGCGCCGACCGATCACCACGACAAGCTCGGCCTCGTAGTCGACAAGCTGTGACGCCTTGGGCATCTGCACGTCGGCAAAGGGGGCATGGATCGAGTTGACCTGTTTGCAGAACCAGACCTGTTCCTCCGGCGTCTTCTGGTTGCTCTCGGCGATGTGGTCGGCATAGTTCAGGCCGATGGCCATCGCCTTCGAAGGTCGCGGCACGGGCGCCTCGAGACGCACCGCCTTCACCTCGAAGTCCGCCTTGCGCGAGGCCGCACGCTCGACGCCACCACGCATCTGCGTCCAACCGCTGATCAGCCCGATCATGTCGCGCGGCAAACCTGGATCCGCCTTTGAGAGATCCACGATTCCCCCGTCCACGACGACACCAACGCGGGTTGAACCTGACTCAGTAAACGTCACGAGTTTCATTGCATGTCTCCGATGAGGATTGTTGGTTCAGCCAGCCATGTCCGGAGGCATCTTCATGCCCCACTGCACGTCCATGACGTCCTGGATCGTTGCCTCGCGCGAACCCCAGCTTGCGGTCATCAGGTCGCCATCAGTCCAGTGCTCCAGCGTGTGCCCCCATGGATCACGCCAGTAGTCGAAAATCTGGCTTCCCAGCACATGGCGCCCGACGCCCCACGAATGCTTGTACTGCTTCTCTTGAAGCAGGTCGTGCCCGCTCATCAGGTCGTCGAAGTCCGTGACCTCATAGGCCGCATGATTGAACTTCGGCGTGCCCGTGCCCATGAGGAACAGCGTATGGTGGTCGGCAGGCTTCTCGCCCCGGTCGCATCGCATGAGGGCGCCGAGCGCAAATTCGGGCGACAGCTTGATCTCGTCCGACGTGATGAACCCGAAATGCTGCTTGTACCAGGCCTCGCTGGCGCGAAAATTCGAGACATTCAGCACGCAATGCCCCAGGCGCTTGATGTGCGAGGCACCGCGACCGACACGCTTGGGCGCATTGTGGCGCACGCGCTTGCGCCAGTCATTTAGCGCCTGCTCGGACGGCGTCGCATCGGGAACAAGTGCGCCGCGGCC
>JAGWXN010000033.1 GCA_018969885.1 Betaproteobacteria bacterium
CATCACCGTCGCCCTGCCTTCGATGCGGCACAGCCTGGTGGCGGGGCTGGTGATGGTGGCGGCGCTTTCAATCGGTGAGTTTCAGGTGTCCAACCTGATTGCAAGCTTCAAGCACCGAACCTATCCGGTGGTGCTGCTGCAGGCGTTCTACGGTGCAACCGGCTATGCGTGTGCAGCCACCGTAGTGCTCCTGGGGCTGGCCTTGTGCGCGGCCGGCCTCTCGGCGCGGCGAACCGGTGCAGTGCAATGAGCATTAAGCTGGAACAACTCGAGCACCGCTACCCGGGAACCGGACAGGGATTGCTGGGCGTCTCACTTGAGGTGGCGCGCGGCGAACTGCTCGCCGTGATTGGCGCAAGTGGCTGCGGCAAGTCCACCCTGCTCAGGCTGGTGGCGGGGCTGCTGCCGGTGCAATCGGGCCGACTGTTGATCGACGATCGCGATGTCGCCACGGTACCGCCCTGGGAACGAAGCGTCGGTATGGTGTTCCAGAGCTACGCGCTATTCCCGCATCTGTCGGTGCTGGAGAACGTGGCCTACGGGCTTCGCATGCGCGGCGTAGCCGCCGTCGAGCGCCGTCGAACGGCCCAGGCGATGGTTGAATCGGTGGGGCTGACTGGGCTGGAAGCGCGTCGTCCGTCGCAGCTGTCCGGCGGTCAGCAGCAGCGGGTGGCGCTCGCTCGTGCGCTCGCTTTTCGCCCATCGGTTCTGCTGCTTGATGAACCGCTGGCTGCGCTCGATGCCCACATTCGAGCGCAACTGTGCGATGAGATTCGCGATATTCAACGCGCAAGCGGGGCAGCCACACTCTTCGTCACGCACGATCAGCAGGAAGCGCTGATGATGGCCGACCGCGTGGCCGTGCTCCATCAGGGCAGGCTGCAGCAAGTTGATACGCCGCGCGGGCTCTATTCGCGCCCCGCCAACCTGATGGTGGCCCGCTTTGTCGGGCATGCCAATCTGCTTACTGGCACTGTGCTTGAGCCGGGCCGGGTGCAGACGGTACTGGGCGTGTTGCACGCGGATACCGGGCCTCGTCTGGCGGGTGCGGCGATCAGCGTGCTGGTTCGTCCGGAATCCATTCACCCGGATCCCGCACCCGACGCCCCGAACCGGATCCCGGGCGCGGCTGGACGGGTGCGGTTTTTAGGCTCCACCTGCCGTTGGGATTTTCTTCCCGCGTCGGGTGCGCAGTCGGCGGTCGCGGCGCAATCGGGCCTGGCCGCCGCGCCTCTGCCCACGCTCTTCTGCGAAGGCGCTACGGTGGCGTCCTCGGCGGTTTCGCTTTCTCCGGAAGCGCTGGTCATCCTCGATGACGATGCGCAGACACTTTGATCCATCACCCAACCCGTCCATTGATTCCTAAGGAGCTCGCCATGAATGCTGATCATCCAATCAACGCTCAACGTCGTGTGCTGCTGGGCGCCATGGCCGCGCTGTCGGCTAGCGGCGTCCAGGCATTTGAAGGCCCGGAGCTGTACCCAGGCGAAAAAGCGCTCTACGCCGAGGCCGCGAAAGAAGGTCTGGTCGTGTCTTTCGATACCGGTCCTGAATGGGCCAACTGGAAGGTGCTGTTTCGCGAATTCAAGAAGCGCTACCCCGAAGTGGAGATGACCTATAACGATCTGGGCTCGGCTGCAACCGTGGTGGCGCTGGAGAAGGCGCGCCGGCGACCGCAGGCCGATACGGCGTACTACTTCGCTGCATCAGCTGTGGACGCGGCCAGGAAAGATGTAGTGGCCCCCTTCAAGCCGATCAACTTCGACAAGCTCCCTGAGGTATTTCGCGAACCCGAGGGCCGCTGGTTCACCATCCACACGTTGAATATCGCCTTTCTGGTGAACACCAAGCTGGTGAAAAATATTCCGCAGGGCTGGGCCGACCTGCTCAAGCCCGAATACAAGAACAGCGTGACCTATCTCGATCCGCGTTCAACCGGTGTCGGTCAGGTGGGCGTGATCGCGGCGGCCTACGGCAATGGTGGCAGCATCGACAACACCAAACCGGGCACTGATTTTTTCGGCAAGCTCCATGCTGCGGGCAATGTGCAACGGGTGGAGGGCACCACGCCCTATGCCAAATTCCTGAAAGGCGAAATCCCGGTCTGGATCAGCTACGAAAACGATGGCCTCAAGGCCAAGTTCGTTGATGGCATGGGCGACGCCTGTGCGGTGATCATTCCGAAGGAGGCGAGCGCATCCGCCCCCTATGCGATCAGCCTGGTGAAGGGTGCGCCCAATCCCAACTCGGCTCGGCTGTGGCTCAACTTCACCATGAGTGAGATGGGGCAGACGCTGTTTGCCCAGGGCTTTGTCCGTCCGTCGGTGCCGGGCGTTCAGTTGCCTGCTGACGTTCGAAGCAAGATGCCTGATGCGCCCCAGCTGCGTCCGCTCGATGTCATCAAGGCGTCGGCGCGCAAGGCAGAGATCGACCGCGACTGGGCGGCGGCCGCGCTCGCGAAATAGTCGCGCGCAGGCAAATCAGCAGATCAGCGGCAGGCAGCCATCATGGCGTCGGCATTCGGAAGGAGCGCGGTCAGACGACTGGGCGCGCTACCTGCCTATGCATGGCTGCTGCTGTTTCTGCTGCTGCCGCTGGGATCGCTACTGATTGAAGTGGCGATCGAATCCGAGGCGCTATCGGTAAGCCTGCGTGACGATGCCTTACTCGGGTCAGCAGCGTGGAACACCCTCCTTCTCGGAGCCGGCACTGCCACGCTGTCGCTCCTCGCGGGTGCGCCGCTTGCTCGCGCGGTGGCGCGCTTATCCGAAAGAAAGCGGCAGCTCATGCTGGTGCTGCTGGGGGTGCCGCTCACCTTCTCCGGGCTGGTGATTGCCTACGGGTTCATTCTCGCCTTCGGCCGTGCCGGGTTCATCACGCAACTGCTCGCCATGCTGGGCGCTGATCCGGCGGTGGCCGGCCAATGGATTTACTCAACCGGCGGGCTTGCGTTTGCCTACGGCTACTACCTGATTCCCCGGGTGGCGCTGATCATGGTGCCCCTGTTCGCGAATCTCGATCGTCGACCCTACGACGCAGCGCTCACCCTGGGAGCGCCCCCCTGGCGCGCATGGCTGGATACCGATTTTCGGGAACTCGCGCCTTCTTTTGCGGCGATCTGGTGCCTGATCGCCGCGGTGGCAATGGGCACATACGGCACGGCACTCGCACTGGCAGGCACGCAGATCAATATTCTGCCCTTGCTCATCTATCTGAAGATTTCCGATGGCAGCGGTGATTTCCCGATGGCAGCGGCGCTCTCGCTCCTGCTGCTCGGCATGTGTGTGCTGGTACTCGCAGCGGGTGAACTCGCTACGCGTGGCCGGGACCGTCTGCAGGTCACTCACTGAAAGATCTCAATATGACTTCGAACGCTGTTTTGCTGCCGGAAACGCTCCTGTCGCTGTTGCCTGACGCGATGCTGCGCGAGCGAGCAATGCATCTGCTTGCCCGGCAGTCTGGACCTCACGCGGTGCGTCAGCCAGTCTCGGTGGTGGGGCCCCGCGAAGCCACCGACGTCCAGCTCTCCTGCGCGCGCCGGGTGGGCGAGGTGCTGGGTTCGCTACGCGTGCCCGTATTGTGCGGCGGGAAGAATGGCGTAATGTCGGCAGTGTCTGAAGGCGTATCGACATGCGGTGGCATTGTGGTGGGTCTTCTTCCTGAGGAAGACACCAGCCTCGCCAATCCGTATCTCACCGTTGCGGTACCCACCGGACTGGGCATCATCCGCAACGCGTTGATTGCCCGCGCAGCCCGGGCCATGGTTGCCATCGGCGGGGGATTGGGCACAACTTCCGAAATGGCGCTCGCGCTGCAATGGGGTAAGCCGGTCTTGGCGATCCACGGCGCGCCTGAAGTGCCAGGCTATCGCAGGTTTGACGAAGAGGAGCGCTTGCTCGACGCGTTGCTCGAAGAGTTGTGCCAGGACCGCTGACGCGCGCTGTTTATTTCGTTCCGTAGAGCCGGTCACCTGCATCGCCGAGTCCGGGGAGAATATAACCGTGTTCATTGAGTTCGCGATCAATGGCCGCGGTGTATACCGTCACCGCGGGGTGTCGAGCATGAAAATTCGCCAGGCCTTCCGGGGCGGCGAGCAGGCACGCGAAGCGAATCGATCGTGCGCCGGCCTCGCGGATGCGATCGACAGCTGCGACCGCTGAGTGCCCGGTGGCGAGCATGGGGTCGAGCACGATCACGTCGCGATTGGCAATATCGTCGGGAAGCTTGCAGTAATACTCCACAGCATCGAGCGTGTGGGGATCGCGATACAGCCCAACATGTCCCACTCGTGCTCCGGGAACCACTTCCAGCATGCCGTCCAGCAGGCCGTTCCCGGCCCGAAGGATTGGCACGAACACGATTTTCTTGCCGTCGATAAGGGGAGCACGCATCCGTTCGAGGGGTGTCTCGATCTCCACATCGATGGTTGGGATGTCGCGTGTGAGTTCATAGGCAAGAAGCATGGCGATTTCATGCATCAATCGCCGGAAGCTGCTCGTGCTGCGGTCTTTTTCGCGCATCAGCGTGAGCTTGTGCTGCACCAGAGGGTGCTGAATAAGACGGGCGTTGGACGGGCTCATCGGGCAGGACTCCGTTTCATGGTGGTTGGCCCAGCGGGGGCCTTCAGAATAACGATCCCGCCGTATCGACGGTGAGTGGGGGACGGCCAGCTCGAAGCCGTTCGGCGTACCTGCGCCCGGCGGCCCAGGTGCCCCCCTCAAGGATGCAGGCGAGCGGGAGCGATCGGGCGTGATGCCCGTTTTGCTCGAGCAGACGGCGTACTTCATGCGCGAGGGCGTCGATCAGCGTGACGGTCAGTGCACGCCATTCGATGATCAGCGTATCGGCAGGGGTCCAGGTGCGCTCCGCGAGGCTAGGATCGCGAAGCACCAGCACGCCTGTATCCACCAGCAGCCCGCCGTTCCGATACTCAGGAAGCCCGCTGAGCGCATCCAGATTGCTGATGGTGAACCCCGCCTCGGTGAGCGGTTCGATCAGCGAATAACAGAGCCACTGACTCAGTTTGTGAAACGGCACCCAGCCCTGACTGCTGCCGCTCGAGGGCTCGGGGTCGGTGGCTGCTGGGTGTGACCAGAGATCACCGCGTGCACCATCCGGCGCCTCGGAGGCCTTGAGCCAGACAGACGAAAGCGCACTCACGGTCTGATGGAGAAGCGCTGCAGCCGAAATCGTGGGGCGTTGGCTTTCACTTCCACCGGAGGCGGTTTCAAGGAGTGGCGCGTACAGGTCGGCCACTCGGCGGTCACCCCGCTCGCGCAGCGCCGCCCCGAGCCGATTCATGAGAGCCAGTCGCCCGTCCAGGCCTTCCAGGGGATTGTCTGGACGGTTCTGCAACCAATCGGATAACTGGGCCCGAGTAAGGCTTTCCAGTCCGGTGGCATCAGCCTGTAGCGGCTGGCGGGCGTCAGACGAAAAAGCGCCTTGACTGAAGGCTTCAATGCTCGCCACCGCCAGGCCTTCGGAGCGCTGGTGGGGGTGCCCGGCCGAATCGACAAACCGCCAACCCGGTCCGGAGCCCGCATCGAGCAGGACGCTCACCACACAGAGGTCGAGCTTGGTGAGTAAAACCGCTCGCGAGTCCGGGGCAGGGTGTGTACGCGCCAGCAGTCCGAGGAGGCCCGCAGCGCGGTCCTGGCCTTGTGTTTCAAAGTGACGCCAGCGGCTGTGAAAAGGCACCTTCAGATCGGGAAAGCGCTCGAGCGTGAGCGCGGCGACGTCGCGGGCGGTATGGGTGATCCGGTCACGCTGCACGGTCCACCACGCCGAATGTCCGGCCTCGATCCACTGGGTAATGGCTGCCGATCGCGAACGGATGGTGGCGGCCTGCATCAAGGGCGAGCGCATACCGGCGCGCGTGCCAGTGGCGTGGCTGCCCGGTTTGGCCAAAGCGTCGAGCGAGGCTGCACGATCAGTCATCACCGGCTCCCAGATCGCGTCCCCGCACGCTTTCGGGGGGCTCGACCTTCAGTCGTGATGGATCGCTAAAGTAGCCGGCTGCCATCTTGGCCTGGATTTCAACCTGCGCGTCGGCCGGTACCAGGTCGTCAGGAATCGGAATTCTCTCGACGACCTCGATCCCCGAACCGGTGATGGCATCGTATTTGTCGCTGCTCATGCTGACCAGCCGGTGGATTTTTCGGATGCCCAACCAATGCAGCACATCGGGCATGAGTTCCTGGAAGCGCATGTCCTGAACCCCCGCTACACATTCGGTGCGTTCGAAATAAGTGTCGGCCCGATCGCCGCCTACCTGGCGCTTACGAGCGTTGTAGACCAGGAATTTGGTGACTTCGCCCAGCGCGCGGCCTTCCTTGCGACTGTAGGCGATCAGACCGACGCCACCACGCTGTGCGCCCGCAATGCACTCCTCGATGGCATGCGTCAAATAAGGGCGGCAGGTACAGATGTCGGAGCCGAAGACGTCCGAGCCATTGCATTCGTCATGAACGCGCGCGGTGAGCTCAACGGCCGGGTTAGCCAGGTCGCTCACGCGACCAAACAGATAGACAGTTTGGCCACCGATGGGCGGCAGGAATACCTCAAGGTCATTGCGGGTGATCAGCTCGGGGTACATGCCGCCGGTCTGTTCAAACAGGGTGCGGCGCAGCGTGTTGCGATCAACGCCGAAACGTTTGGCGACCCCCGGCAGCCACCAGACCGGCTCAATCGCGATCTTGGTGACCGCAGCAGAGCCGTCATCAAAGAGGATCTGACCGTCTGCTTTCAGCCGACCGAATGCACAGGCCTGCCTGATCTCGGGAAGATGCACACGGGCTTCGGTGATGGCAATCGTCGGGCGGATATCGAGGCCGCTTGCAATTTGCGCAGCAAAGTCGATCTGGACCGATGCGCCCCACGGATCGATCGAAACGATCCGCTCGGCGTCAGCCCATTGCGAATACGGACCGATGCTGCGGGTGGGGCGGGTATCAGTGAGGTCGGGGCGGTGCCGGCGGTCCAGTCTTCCTGCGGCCACCGCCAGCGCTCGATAGACGCCGTAGGAACCGCTGTGTGCGCCGATCGCATTCCTTTGCTGCGGCGCTGACGTGGATCCAATGACGGGACCGCGCTCTGCCGGGTCGGGGTGTGCCCAGCGGATGGGAGGTGCACTCCCCGAGCCCTGACCGGGATGAGACGTCAGTCGGATGTGCGTGCTGGCGCGGTCATTGTTCGCCTCGCCGCCGCGGGGATCGGCATTCATGAAATCGCTCCGTCGGTCAATAAGCAGCTAAGCATCCGCCGGGTGTGGTCCCTCGCACCAGCGAAAGCTTTTCCGTAAGCCATGAAAAAAATCGAAGGCTTATGCACTTTACGATAGCATTACCAGATGGCTAAGCCTGTATCACTCTCCGCCTTCATTCGCAGGTTAGACGTGTCGACGCTCGACCTGTTCGTGAGCATATGCGCAAGCGGAAGTATCGCAGCGGCGGCGTTGCGCGGGCAGCTTGCCGTGTCGTCGCTCAGTAAGCGGATCACGCTGCTCGAAGAGGCGGCGGGCTGCACGCTTCTGGAACGTCACGCGCGTGGCGTCCGTCCGACCGCGGCGGGTGAGACGCTGCTTCGCCATGCGCGCAGTCTGATCGCAGATGTAGGTGACCTTTACGAGGATATGCGGGCGTTCGCGCAGGGTCGTCTGGGAAGCGTGCACATTGCCGCTAGTGCCTCGGCGGTTGAACTCTATCTGCCGGAAGAAATTGCCCGCTTTGCTGCCTCCCACCCAGATATTTCGATTGACCTGATCCAGCGGACGAGCACCGAAGTGCTGCTGGCGGTTCGCGACGGGCGTGCCGATTTCGGTTTGTGCGGATCAAGCGATGGGGGGGAGGGGCTGGAACGCCGTCCCTACCGAATGGACCATCTGGTGCTGCTCACCCCGCCAGCGCACCCGCTGGCCCGCGAGGGGTCGGCCGGTTTTTCGCAGGCGCTTGATCATGAGCAGATTGGTTTGCTCGGAAGCAGCCAGGTTCAGGCGATGCTCGAGACTGCCGCCGCTGAGGCTGGCCGGAGCCTGCGCCAGCGCATTCGCGTGGCAAGCATCAGCTCGATGTGTCGAATGGTTGAATCGGGCCTTGGGATTGCGGTGTTACCGCGCGGTATGGTGGCGCTTGCCGCGCGGCGAAATCGCAGCCGAATCGTTGCGCTCACGGATTCCTGGGCTAAGTTGCAGTTGTTTGTATATGCGCGGCGATTCGAGCAACTCTCAGGCCCCGCCGCCATGATGCTTTCGCACCTGGGCCGTACGCGGGAGCGGCGCGTCGCGCGCTGAATGAAGAGTTTGAGCTGGCGACGCTTTGCAAGCGGACCGCTGTGCCGCGGCGCTCCAGTGAGATTGGGTCAAGGCCAAACCGGCTGAACTACCTGGCCCCTCACCACCGTCGCGGCGATATTGCGATCGTCGCCCAACACGATCAAAGCGAACAGTCGCGCGTCGTCAGATTCGGCCTGATTCCAGCGGCGAGCCAGAAGCGGCTTAGCCCGAGGGTCGATCACAATCCAGTCAGCGTCGAATCCGGGTTGGATGCGACCCAGTTGATCGCCCAGGCCCAACGCATCGGCGCTGCCTGTACTGGCATGCCACCAGAGCGTGGACGGCGAGAGGTACTGGCCACCCAGTCGGGCCACCTCGAACGCGGCCATCATGGTCCTGAAGGGCGAAAGCGAGGAGCCTCCTCCGATGTCGCTCGCAAGCGTCCAGGGATGATTGGCCGCTGCAAAATTGAACAGTCCGCTGCCAAGGAACAGATTGGACGTGGGGCACACGGCGGCCACTGCCTGGCGGTCGCGCAGCAGGGCCCGATCATCGGGGTCGAGATGAATGCAGTGCCCCCAGAGCGAGTGCGGTCGGATCAGGCCAAAGCGTTCATAGACCGAGAGATAACTGCGATCGTTGGGAAAGAGTCGTCCTACCCAGGCGATTTCGTCTAGATTCTCGGCAACATGCGATTGCACGGTGACTTCGGGAAAGGCCCTCGCGAGTTCGCCGGCGCCGGCGAGCTGCCGTTCGGTGGAGGTGGGCGCGAAACGCGGTGTGATCGCGTAGCGAAGCCTCCCACGGCCGTGCCAGCGGCGAATCAATGCTGCTGAGTCGAGGAGCGAACGCTCGGTATCGTCACGCAAGGTCTGCGGCGAGTGTCGATCCTGCAGGACTTTGCCAGCAACCATGGCGAGGCCCAGCTCATCGCTTGCCTGCATGAACGCATCGACCGATTCGGGATGCGCGGTGCAGTACACGGCCGCCGTGGTGACACCGTGCCTCAGCAGTTCGCCGAGAAACACCCGCGCCACCTCGCCAGCATGATGGCGGTCTGCGAAACGAGCCTCCTCCGGGAACGTATGGTTTTCCAGCCAGGGCAGCAGCCCCTCGGCGGGCGAGCCGATGACATCGAGCTGGGGGAAGTGAACATGGCTGTCGATAAAGCCTGGTGCGATCAGCATGTCCCGGTGGTCATGCTCCACCTGTTCGCCAGGGACCGGGGCGCGAACGCCGCGCACGATGCCCTGAGCATCGACCTCAATCACCTGGTCGGAAAGAATGCGCGCCTGCTGAGGCGTGTCGAATCGCAGGAGGTTACCGCGCCAGCGCGTGCGTGAGATGAGTGAGGGTTCGGTCATCGTGGCAATTATCGGGCCGACTGCCTTGGAGGATGCGATTCATGGGTTCCCATCACGGCTAATTGGTTGGCATGATGGCGTCTCGGTAGACTGTGCCAAACCCGATTGTGGAGAAAACCATGCGCCGGTCCTGTTCACCACTGAAATGCGTTTTCCGTCTTTGGGTTGGTGTCATATCGCTAGCGTCGGTGGGCTGGGTCAGTGCCCACGGTCCGGGACATCACGGTCGAAGCGAGTCCGCCCGGCCCGCAGCCGCTGCCGAACAGAAACCATGGGGTGTCGCAGGTGCTGCGTCAAGCGTCCGGCGAACGATTGAAATCAGCATGGGCGATGACATGCGCTTTCAACCCTCGCACTTCGATGCACGGCTCGGGGAGACGGTGCGCCTCGTTATTCGAAATCGCGGCGCGCTCATGCATGAATTGGTGATTGGCACCCGCGATGAGCTCGATTCGCATGCCGCGCTGATGCTCAAGCACCCGAATATGGAGCATGACGAACCCTGGATGGCGCATGTGGAGCCTGGCCGGTCGGGTGATCTGATCTGGACCTTCAACCGCGCGGGCGAATTCGAGTTTGCCTGTCTCTTGCCAGGGCACTTTCAGGCCGGTATGCGCGGCACCATCCGAGTACGCTAGCGCGCAGCCATGGCTTATGTGAGCCGAACGCCGTTCGAAATGCAGTCGCGCAGCGTGAACGCGACGCGATTACCATCTCCCCCAGTCCCGTCATGAGGAGACATTGATGAAACCATCGCGTCGCGCGCTAAGCGTCGGACTGTTCGGGTTGGCAACTGGGGCTGGCGGGTTGCCTCGGTCGGTCAGCGCGCAGGCCTGGCCGCAGCGAACGGTCAGATTTGTCGTACCGTTTCCTGCTGGCAGTTCGCCCGACGTGACCGCCCGCATCATTGCCGGCAAGCTGACCGACAGTCTGGGGCAAACGGTCATCATCGAGAACCGCACCGGCGCTGCCGGCATCATTGGGGCCGATCTGGTCGCCAAGGCCCAGCCCGATGGCTACACCCTGTTATACCCGGTCAACTCGGTGATCTGCGCCAACCCGCATCTGTACTCCAAGCTGCCGTATGACGGCCTCAAAAGCTTTATACCCGTCACCATGACCGTTCGATTTGGCTACGTGCTGATCGCGCGGCCTGACTTCCCCGCCAATGACATCTCCAGTCTGATTGCAGCTGCCAAAGCGCAGCCCGGCAAATTCAACTTCGGGTCCGCAGGGGTGGGCGCGGGTAACCATATCGTGATGGAGATGCTGCTCGATGCCACTGGCACGCGTATGGTTCATGTACCGCATCGCGATAGCGCGCTATCGGTGGTCACCGGCGAATCGGACCTGTCCATGGTGCCGGCCACCACCGCCGTGCCGCTGGTGGCAAGCGGCAAAGGTAAGCCCCTGGGCGTCACGCTCCCGGAGCGGCTGGCCGCGCTGCCCAATGTTCCCGCGATCGCAGAGACCGTGCCTGGCTACTCGGGCGATGCGTGGCACGGATTGCTCGCGCCGGCGGGCACGCCCCCAGAGGTGGTTGCTCGGCTGGCGGCCGAAACCGCCAAGGTGCTGGAGATGCCTGATGTTCGCAAGCGGCTCACCGATATTGGTCTCACGCCGGTGGGCGACACTCCCGCGCAATTTGCCGCAACGGTGAAGTCTGATTTCGACCGCTGGGGCGCGGCCATTCGCAAAGCCAACATCAAACTCGACTGATCATGAAACTGGTGACCTTTGAAACATCGGGCGGCTCGCGCAGGGTGGGTGCGGTGGTGGGCGAGCTCAATGAGCGGGTGGTTGACCTGACCGCTGCGGCCGCTGGGACCGCGCAGGCATCAAGTTTTGGCGACATGCTGAGCCTGATTGATGGCGGTGAAGCCGCACTTGATCAGGCCAGAAACCTGAGCCGCTTGGCGCGCCAGACGCTTGCCTTGCAGGACGTGAAATTGCTCGCCCCCATTCCAGTGCCCAGGCGGCTTCGCGACTTTCTAAGTTTCGAGTTGCATGTACGGCAGTCGCGCGCCAATCGACACCTTTTCGGCATCGAAACCGAGCCGCGCGACCCGGCAAAAATCCAGATCCCCAAGGTCTGGTACGAACGCCCCATTTACTACAAGAGCAACTGCTTCAGCGTGGTGGGGCCAGAGGCTGAGATTCACTGGCCGTCCTATTCGGTCACGGTTGACTATGAGCTCGAGGTGGCGCTGGTGGTGGGACGGCAAGGCAAAAACCTGACCGCAGACACCGCGCCGCAGCATGTCTTTGGCTACTGCATCTTCAACGATTTCTCGGCGCGTGATGTTCAGTACGCAGAGATGCCTGGCTCGCTCGGCCCCTCCAAGGGGAAAGACTTTGATACCGGTAATGCGCTCGGGCCCTGGATCGCAACGGCCGACGAGATCGACCCCCAGAATCTCACCATGATTGCGCGTATCAATGGCGAGGAGTGGTCGCGCGGTCACTCAGGCACCATGCATCATCCGTTTGCCAAGCTGCTCGCTTATGCCTCGCTTGAGGAAACCGTGTATCCCGGTGAGGTGCTCGGGTCGGGGACGGTGGGTGGCGGTTGCGGGAACGAGCTCGGCCGGTTCATGAAAGATGGTGACGTGATCGAACTGGAAGTAAGCGGTCTGGGAGTGCTGCGTAATCGCATCGTGGCGCCGCATGTGCCGAGACCCCCCGCATTTCCAATCCGCACCCCATAACTGACGCGCTGCCTTAGCGAACATTTTCTTCACCGCGTTGTCCCTCAAAGGACTGAGCCATGCCCACCCCTTTGCCGCTCCCGCGACTGCTCGTCACCGGCCACACCGCCGAAGGTCGGTCCACCTTCGTTTCCGATGGCGAGCCTCACCGCGTGAGAACCGTGGAAGAGCGGCCTGGCTATCGGGTCAGTAACCTCTGGGCGCTGTTTGATTCGCCAGCCGCCATCAATGACCCCGACCGGGTGGCCGAAGTGGTGGGGCTTGCGCCGCCGCCCCGGGGTAGTCTGATCCGCATCATCGATTACCCGCCCGAGCCGGCCGATCCGGTTGAACGCCAGCGCATGTTCGAGGCAATGTTTTCGAAGCTGTTCCCCGATGGTCGGCATCTGCCGCCCGATGCGGTTCACCCTGGGATGCACACCACCGAGTCAGTCGATTACGCCATCGTGCTGAAGGGCGAAATTTATGCCGTGATGGAAGAAGGCGAAAAGCTGATGCGGGCGGGTGACGTCCTGATCCAGCGCGGGACCGCGCATGCGTGGAGCAATCGCTCCAATGATTTCGCCAGGATCTGCTTCGTGCTGATTGATGGCAAGCGTTAGGCCTCAGTCAATCCTGATCTTCGCTTCGCGGATCACCTGCGCCCAGCGTTCAGCATCATCCTTCATCCATGCCCGCATCGCGGCAGGCGTGTTGCCGACCGGGTTCGCGCCCGCGTCGGCAAAGCGCTTGGCCATGTCGGGCGTCTTGAGGATGTCGGCAATGGTTTGAGAGAGCTTTTCGGTAATGGCGACCGGTGTGTTGGGGGGCGCCACGATGCCAAACCAGGTCACGGCGATCACACCGGGTACCTGCTCGGTGAGCGCGGGGATGTCAGCCAGACCCGGTAGACGCGATTCGCTGGTGACTGCGAGCATGCGGAGTTTGCCCTGGCGTACATGGTTCTGGCCAGCGAGGACGTTGCCAAACATCACCTGAACATGACCCGCGAGCAGATCGGTGACTGCTGGCGCGTCGCCCTTGTAGGGAACATGGGTGATCTTGAGTCCAGTCTTGAGTTTGAAGAGTTCGGCTGTGAGATGCGCGGTGGATCCGTTGCCCTGCGACGCGTAGCTGAGCTTGTCGGGGTTGGCTTTTACGTATTCGAGAAACTCACGCAGCGTCTGCGCGGGCACGGAGGGGTGAACCAGGAGTGCGTTGGATGAGGTGGCCATGACGGTGACCGGCTCAAAGCGCGTCGGGTCATGGTTCAGTTTCGGATAGAGGCTGGGAT
Organism: Betaproteobacteria bacterium; assembly: GCA_018969885.1. The sequence continues at coordinate 13,615 of JAGWXN010000033.1, forward strand.
TGACCGTGAGCGAGGGTGGGGGCGCTGCGAGGAACACGCTGCCATCGGGCTCGGCCTTGAATACCTGCTCGGCTCCGATATTGCCTGCCGCACCGGGACGGTTTTCAACCACCACCGGCTGCCCCAGCCTTGACACCAGCGCTTCGGCGAGCATACGAGGCAGTGCATCGGCTGCGCCGCCCGCGGGATTGGGGACGATGAAGCGGATGGGTCGGGAGGGCCAGTTTTGCGCGGCGGCGGTGACTGGCCAGAGCCCCGTCAGCGCGCACAGGGTGCCAAGCACCGCGCCCGCCAGGGCTGCGCGACGACCCGGTTTAAGGGGGCGGGGCAGTAGCAGGCGATAGGCAAACGAGCGGGGCATGTTGGTCTCCGAAAGGGGGGCGGTCAGATCGGAATGATCATCAGCGTTTCAACTGCGCGTGAATCGAAGGTCATGAGGCGACGAGCAAAGCGCGGCTCGGTACCGCTGGCGTCCACCAGATCTTCGCAGCGTCCGCCCGCAAAGAAAATGGTGTCACCGGTGGTGACCAGCGTACGGAATACGGCGAACGCGGAGCGCACCTGAAGGAGCCCGGCCTCGGTTTGTCCGGTGACCTGGATTGCCGAGACCACATGTCGGTAGTGCTGAGGCTGATAAATGTTCGCCACGCGCATGGACCGGATGCGATCGCGCAGCTGCGCTGCGTTATGGGTATCGATGATGGCTAGTGGCAGGCCGAGGTCGGCATTAAAGCGTGAGCAAACGGTGTAGCGACCGTCCTCGCGCATGAGCTCGGCAATGCGTTCAACCCGGTCATCATCGATGGCGTGCGCCCACTCGGCGATCAGCCAGGACACGGTAGTGATGTGGGTATGGTGCAGGGCGAGATCCATGATCAGAGTCCCATGTCCTGGCGATATACGTTCCAGAAGTTGCGGATCGCGCGTTCGGATAGTTTGCTTGAGCCACCACTTTCCAGCGTCTTGCCGCCCATCTCGATGAATGACGCACCGTCTTCGCCGTCGGCAAACGCCCGCTGCATCATCTCGCAGACCGCTGCATCTTCCACCGAGACCAGGCCCGCGGAGCCTGCGAGGTTGGTCTGATTGAGTCGGGTGCGCGTGGTGGCCTCGTCGTCATCGGCAAAGCCAAGGTAGGTCCAGACCAGATCGCACTGCCGAACGCCGCGCGGGATCAGTTGCCGGGTGGCGAGGCTGTTGGCAATCTGATGGAGTACGAATGAGGGATAGGTGTTGAGGATCTGAACGCTGATGCCATCGCCGAACTCATCGCGCCAGCGAAGGATGGAGGGATCCTCGAGCTTCATCTGATCATTGTGCGAGCGAAGCTGGTTCGCGGTGCTGTCGTAGTCGGTTGATTTTTTCTCGGTACCCGCCTTGGTGTAGAAATAGACATGACGACCCGAGCCATCGATCGTCATAGCCGATTCCTGCGATTGCCGCGAGAGGCCGAAGGTGCCGTAAAACGTATGGAGAATGTTCGCGTGGTACGAGTCGCGCGGATTCTCGTGATAGGTCTTCCAGTTCGCGTGAATACGCTGCGTGTCGTAGCCCAGCACCTTGAGCGGGCGGTTGAGCACGCGGCGAATGCCCGGCGCCACCTCTCCCAACCAGTCAGCCAGTGGCTCAATGTTATCGCTGAAGCTCGCAAACACCAGCCCGCAGAGGGTGTCGACTTTGAGCTTTCGAAGACCGTGCTGCGTCTTGTCGAAATCGGCAGGCAGGCCGCCCTCTCCGCGCAGCCCCTGGCTGAAGGCGGCATGGCTCAGGTCGCCCGAAAGCGTGTAGCTCCAGGCGTGATAAACACAGTAAAGCTTGGCAGCGGTTCCGAAGGGCTCGCGGCAGATCAGATTGCCGCGATGCGCGCACCGATTCACCATCGCATGCAAGCTGCCGTTTTCCGCGCGCGCAAGGATGACGGGCGTGTCGCCGATGAAGGTGGTTTTGTAGTTTCCCGGCCCGGGCACCTCCACTTCCAGGCCAACGTAGTGCCAGGCGCGCCCGCGAAAGATGCGCTGCTGTTCGAGCGCGTACACGCTGGGGTCGGTGTAGACCCAATACGGCGCACGCCGATAACCCTCCGCGGGCCAGTGGCGAGCGGGGGCGGCGGGTACGGCGAGGGCTGACGGGATGGCCTGCGAGGACGGCGGGACGGAGGTCTGCATAGGTCTGGCCGGTTGGCGATGGTTTGACTGGGGCGCGGCGGTCAATCATTACATACCCCAGCGGCGTCAATCCGAGAGCCCGCGAATGCTGCCGGGCGACGGGCCGCATCGGTCGAGGCTAACTCAGCTTTCGTCCGGCTCAACCGGGCCGCGTGGCCGGACGGGTGGGTCGCGGAGCTTCCGCCGCTTGTCCTCTTCGGCGCGTGGTCGGTAAAGCGGTGTGCGCACCGCACGGGCGACCGGATTACGAGGACGACGGGCAGTACCAGGGCGCTTCATGTTCAGGATGAGTGACAGACCGAACCCGATTATCCCCCTGGCCGGGAGCCTGGGGGCAGTCGCCATCTGGAGCCTCCTTGCCCGCGGTCGACCGCATGCAGCGGCCCGTCCGTCAGAGGTCGCCCGCGGGGGCGCGAGTGGTGACCGATCAGGCGGCTTCAGTCACCGACGTCGCATCGGGCCTGAGCGCGCGTCGCAAGGCCTGATCGTCGATCACGATCCGTCGGTCGCCCAGGCGCCGCGTGAGTCGGATCCGATCGAAAAACTCCAGTACGTCAATGCCGAGGTTACGCCCGATGCCTGTGGCTCGACTGAAATCGCCTGCCCGCAGCGGGCCCGATTGGGCGATTGCGAGGGCCGTGGCGGCCAGCGCTTCGATCTGGGCAACCGCGAGGTAACGTTGCGGTGTGATCGCAATTGCGAACCCCTGCAAGGCGAGGCGATCAAGCGCCCGACGTACCTCCCCGAGTGGCATTGCCAGCAGCTCCGACAGTTCGTGCACGGATCGTGAACGCCGCTCGGCGAGGAGGGGCAGGACGCGCTGTCGGAAGGCATCGTCCTCTGCGCTGGGGTTGGGGACATGGCTTGGTCTGAAGATCCGCTCGCCGTGCCGCATCAGTTCACCTTGCGCCTGCAGGGCCGATAGCGCGACTCCCGCATAGCGCCGAATATCGCGCCGGTTGAGCGCGCTCAGTAATGTGGTCCACTCCGCGCCTGGGCTCTGCGGATTTTGTTGATGCCAGGTATCGACTGCGCCGATTAGCGCGGAGCGAACCTCGGTCAGCCGCGTCTTGTCGAGCAGTACGTCCTCTCCAGAATGCCGTACCAGGACTACGCCCGCGCCCGGCCAGCAGGCGCTTGCTGATTCGGCTGACAGTGCCCAGGCTGCGGCAAACCGCGCCGGTGCCATGCCGCCAGGCAATTCGGCGAGCGCCGAGGCGAGCCATGACTGAGGACTGTCCCGGTTCAGACCCTGAAGCAAGGCCGCATGCGCGGTGCCGCGCAGTCCGTCGGCAGCGACAACCGGCCAGACGACCTCCGCCATCCCCAAGGTACGTAAGCCGTCGCTGGCCCGAATAATCCATCGGTCGCCCACGACAGCACTGACGGGCTGAGCTAACCGCAGCCGCGCCCACCTGCCGTGATTCCTTGCCCCGATTTCGGGTACGGAGAGCGCCGCGATCCGCCCGTTCAGCCTGGCGGTTCCAGCGTGGACCTGGACCTCCACGGGCAGTCGTATCGGGTGGTCAGCCCCGCCCGATTGAAGCGGCGCTCGTTGGTCTGGCGCTTTCGGGCGCGCGTCATCCAGGCCGCTCGACCAATGCATCTGGACATCGACGATGCTGATCGGTTGATGCAACTCGCTCGAGACGATCCAGTCGCCTCGACCTGCGGACTGTCGGTCGATCCCCGTGCCGGCCAGATTGACTGCACAGCGCGAGCCCGGTCGCGCTTCACGAACCGCCTGGCCGGCAACCTGGAGGCCGCGTACACGGGCGCGATGACCGGCTGGGCTCACCACGACCGTCTCACCAATCCTCAGCACGCCTGCCGTCAGGATGCCGGTGACCACCAGCCCAGCGCCTGGCGCGATGAAGCTCTTGTCAACGCATAGCCGGATCGCGGTGTCAGGCGTCCCGTGAGCGCCTGACTCGACCCGCTCCGCCCTCGGATGAGCGCGCGCAGCGAGCGCCTCAAGTCGAGCGGCGAGCTCGGGAAGGCCCAATCCAGTGTGTGCGCTCACCGTCATCACCTCGGCATCAATGGTCTCGCTCGCGAGCCATGTCCGGACCGAAGCGATACGGTCGGCGAGTTGAACCGGATCGAGACGGTCCGATTTGGTGAGGGCAATCACCCAATCGTTGACGCCCAGCAGGCGCAGAATCTCAGCATGTTCGCGGGTCTGTGGCATGACGCCATCGT
>JAGWXN010000410.1 GCA_018969885.1 Betaproteobacteria bacterium
ATCCCGGTCTGCCCAGCCATCCGCAGCATGCCCTCGCAAAGCGCCAGATGCGGGGCGCCTCAGGGCTGCTTGCGTTTGGCATCCGGGGCGGTGCCGAGGCGGGTGTGCGTTTCATCGAGAGCGCACAGCTCATGAGCCATCTGGTCAATATCGGCGATACCCGCACACTGGTGAGCCATCCGGCCAGCACCACGCACCGGCAGTTGGAGGCCGAGCAGTTGCTGGCGGCCGGTGTCACGCCCGAGCTGGTGCGAATTTCAGTCGGACTCGAGAGCCTGGACGACATCCTGTGGGATATTGACCAGGCCCTGGCTGCGGCTACGCGCTAGGCGCAGCCGGTCAGCTCTGTAGGGCGCGCCACATCTCGATGTCGCGCTCGGCGGTCCAGATGCGAGGGTGCTTGATGCCGCTTGCCTCATCAAATGCGCGTGACACATCAAACGGCAGGCAGTGTTCATAGATGAAGACATTGCCAAACACCGGGTCCATGACCTTCCTCGTATCATCGAACACCTGCTTGAGCGACTTCCCGGCTGCCACGCCTGCCCGCGCTGTGGCGTAGAGATCACCGACCCATTTTTTCGTGTAGTCGATGCCCGCGTTGCAGGCGGCTGCGCCCTGAAGCACCGGCCCGCGCCCTGGCACCAGTTGCTCGGCCCCGAGCGCGCGCAGCCGTTCCAGCGTGTCGGGCCACTCTTCGAGCTGGGCATCGCCCGTGTAGACCCCGGCGTTGTACTCGACCAGATCGCCCGAGAAGCAGATTTTCTGTGAGGGGATCCAGGCGATGGTGTCGCCCCGGGTGTGGCCTGCACCGATGTGCATGAGCTTCACCTCGAGCTTGCCCAGATGGAGCGTGAGTTCGCGCTCGAACACCAGGGTGGGCCAGGTGAGCCCAGGCACGGATTCAACGGCCTGAAACAGTCTGGGAAACCGCTCGATCTCCGACTTCATATCGGCTTCGCCCCGCTCGACGATCAGGTCCCAGGTGCCGCGCGAGGCAATGATTTCGGTGGCGCCCTCGGCGAAATAGGCGGATGCCCCCAACACGCGGACTGCATGGTAGTGCGACAGCACCACATGGCGGATGGGCTTGTCGGTGACCTCGCGGATGCGGGCGATCAGGTCGCGCGCCATCACCGGCGTGGCTGTGGTGTCGATCACCATCACCGATTCGTCGCCAATGATCACGCCCGAGTTCGGATCACCCTCGGCGGTGTACGCATAGGCATTGTCGGACAGCCGGGTAAACGAGATTTTCTTGGCTGAGAGGTCAGCTTTCGAGGCGAACTGTTTGCTCATGTGGTGGTGTCTCCGGGGAAGTCGGGTGACCGGCAAGCCCGTCCAGGCCATCAAGCCAGAGGCTTGCGGCGAGATCGGCGAACCGTTCGTGGCTGACCGGCCCATCGGGCCTGAGCCAGGCAAACGTGAAGTTGATCATACCGAGAAGCGCCATGGTGATGACGCTGCGCTCGGCCGATACGGTGGAACCGGGCGCTGCGCGCTCGATGAGCGCACCCAGGGCGGCCACCATGGCGCGCTGTTGGGCGCGCACCTGCTCCGCCTGGTCAGGTGACAGGAACCGCAGGTCATGAAGGAGCGCAGCGTGGTAGGCGTGTGAATGGTGGTATTCGGCCATGAGCGCGCGCAGGGTTGCGCGGAGTACGTCGCGTGGACGGTCGGCGCTGCGTGAACTCTCCTGCGCCGCGATGGCGGCGAGGCGGCGGGTGTAGCGGTCAAGCGCCTCGAAAAGCAGTGCCTGCTTGCTCGGGTAGTAGTGGTAGAGCGTTGCCTTGGAGACCTGGCAGGCGGTCGCGAGCATCGACATCGATGCCGCCGCATAGCCGGTTCGCGCAAACGCCTCGACGGCGCGCGCGAGAATGCGGTCGCGCTGTGCGTCGTAATCGGCGGCGCGCGGGCGGGCCATCAGCGTTCGTCGAAGCTCAGCCGGACTTCGGGCGTCACCGGGTGCGCCTGACAACTGAGCACAAAGCCCCGGTCGAGCTCATGCTGCTCAAGTGAATACTGCTTGTCCATGCGCACCTCGCCCTCGAGCACGCGCGCGCGGCAGGTGCAGCAGACGCCCGCCTTGCAGGCATAGGGCAGCCCGATGCCCGCTGCCATGGCGGTATCGAGAATGCTTGTCCCCTCAAAGGGCACGGTGATGGGCCGCGCTTTGCCGTCGACGATCACGGTGACGCGTGCGCTGGGCGCATCGGCGCCAGCCGGGCTCGGGGCGACTGCGCGAGCCAATATCTCGGCGGCTGCCGGCGCGTCGGGGCTCCCAAAGCGCTCGATCCGGATACGGCTGGGGTCGAGTCCGGCCTCGGTCAGCGCGTCTTCGGCCGCCTCCATCATGGGTGCCGGCCCGCAGACGAACGCGCAATCGATTCCGGGCACGTGAATGGCGGTCCCGCACAGCCGCGCGATCCGTGCCCGATCAAGCCGTCCCGACAACAGTTCGATATCGGTGGTTTCTTCCGAGAGCACATGGAAGATTGACAGCCGGTCCATCCAGCGGTTCTTCAGTCCCTCGATGTCCTCCAGGAACATGATTGAGGACACGGTGCGGTTGCCGTAGACCAGCGTGAATTGACTCTGCGGCTCGCACTCGAGTGCGGTCTTGATAAGCGACAGCATGGGCGTGATGCCCGAGCCCCCGGCGATACCGAGGTAATGGCGTCTGCCAGTTGCGGTGAGGTCAATGCCGAAGCGGCCGTCAGGCGTGAGCACATCAACTTCGCTGCCGGCGTGCAGATGGTCATGGGCCCAGTTGGAAAACCGGCCACCCGCCACGCGGCGGATTCCGACTCGCAGGGTGGCGCTCGCGCGGTATTCCGCAGGCGATGAGCAGATGGAGTATGAGCGGCGGAGCCGCTCGCTGCCGACCATGGCCTCGAGCGTGACGAATTGGCCCGCGTTGAA
>JAGWXN010000411.1 GCA_018969885.1 Betaproteobacteria bacterium
CCGCTGAAACCGTTGACGTTGACCGCACTCCCTCCGTTAAGAAGGAGGCTTCGACCGCTTGCCCCGCCCGAGGCATCGACCGTGACGACCGTGCCGCCAGGGGTGGTGATGTTCAAACTCCCAGCGCCCCAAGCGAAGAACTCAGAGCTGCCAGAGCCCCCGCCGCCACCGGCCCCACCGCCTACCGCAAGACCGAGCGCAAGGCCACCGACCACGAGCTGATAGGGTGGAATGCTGAGAATGCCGCCCGAAGCCGTGGCGTCGGACGCCGTCGTCGCGGGTGCCTGGGCGAATTCGACCCGCAGTGACCGCTGAAGCGCTGGATCAAGCACGCCATGTCCGGCATTGAACTCGATCACATCGGATGCATCACCGAGCATAGGGTCGGCATCGAGAGCCTGCTCGATGATGGTTCGCTGATCGGACATTCCCGACTCGTCGAAGGCCGCATGCGTGGGTTCTGGATCGGCAGACTCGGCCTGCGACGCGACAACAACACCGGATGAATCAAACGAGGTCTCGATCAGCTGCGCACCGCTCGCCCAGGCAGGCGCAAGCACATCACCACTCTGGATAGCGCGCTCTGTCCGGCTACCCCCTGCAATCGCCTTGCGCTCAGACACGGAGTCGGTCGCACGGTCTGGCCCCGAAACCGACCGCTCAGGGGACTGACTGGGGGACTCGACACCGGATGCGGCGCGCGGGTTGTGCAGGGCAGCAGCAGTTGGGACAGATGCGGTGGTCATAGCTCGGGACCTGTGATGGGATGTTTGGGTTGATCAAAAATTCAGGGTTCGGAAAACGCCTCGTCCAGCGTCCGGCGAATCGGCTTCAGCATGTAGGACAGTGCGGACCGTCGTCCAGTCCGGATGTCGACCGTGACGGTCATCCCCGGCATCACGTCGAGGCGCTTGCGCAACCCCGTTTCCGCCGGCGCGCCAGGCGGGATGTCGGTCTCGACATGCACCCGGTAGTACAGCTGCTCGCCCGCACGCGAATCGTCACGAATCGTGTCCGCGCTGATGTAGCTGAGCTTTCCAGCCACCGCGCCATAGGCTGTATAGTCGTAGGCATCAAACTTAATCGATACCGGAAGACCGGGCCTCAGCAGGGCGATATCGGACGGTCTGACGCGCGCCTCAACGATCAGCCGGTCATCGGCCGGTACGATCTGCAGGAGCTCCTCGCCGGGGCGAAGCACACCACCGCGGGTCGTCACGCGGACGTTCTTGACGATGCCGCGAACCGGCGCTCGAATCACCAGACTATCGAGCACTTCGCGGCGCTGTGCCTGCACCTGCTCAAGCTGAGCGAGTTCATCCTCGGCACGCGCCTGCTCCGCGCGGACATCCTGAAGCCATCGATTTTTTCGAATCACGAGCTGCGCTTCGGCCTCGCTTGCCAGGCGGCTTACGCGCAGGAGTTCGACTTGACTGACGTCGCCCGCACGGTGCAGATTCTGGACCAGAGCGAGTTCCTGACGGGCGATTGATGCCGAGGATTCGAGCGCATCAAGTTCGACCAACAGCGATCGGCGACGTTGCTCGAACAAGGCCTGCTGCGCGCGCTGCACCGACGGAAATGTGCCGAGCGCAGCAGGGAACGCCAGACGCTCACCCATTTGGGCCTCAACGGCCAGCCGGGCCAGCGCCGCGCGCAGGGCAGCAGATCTGGCCTCGGATTCACGAAGCGCGGCCTGCGTGCGTCCCGAATCGAGCGTGGCCAGGGTTTGCCCGGCCTCGACCGTGTCGCCCTCGCGAACATGTAACCGCTCAATTACGCCCCCGTCCACCGACTGAACGATCTGCACCCGCGAACTGGCAATCAACTGCCCGGATGCCCGGGTGACCTGATCGATTTCGACCAGGGAAGACCAGGCCACTGCGGTGACACACATGAGGGCGACCGCAACCACCGCAAAGGTGCTCATCCAGCGCGCAGCCCCAGCGCGCTCAGGCCGCAGCAGCGGGGCATCGAACCCCGCTGGCCGGTCGTTGAGGGGTCGACTCATCAGGCCACCCGATTGAGCGCGGACGAGGCGGAGATCGGCGACGGAGACTGCATGGCGCGGCCGATGCTATCGCGGTCACCATCGTGAACCACCCGCCCTCCCCGCATCACCAGAACCCGCGTCGCCATCGCCAACAAAGCGGTCTTGTGGGTTGCGTAGATCACCAGGTCGTCAGGACGGATCACGGTTGACAAGGTTTTGACCAGCGCAGCCTCCGCACTGCCATCGAGCGATGCACTCGGTTCGTCCAACAGCCAGATACGCGGCGGCTGCGCCAGCAGGCGCGCGAGCCCCACCTGCTGCCGCTGCCCGACCGAGAGCCCACTACCGTCCTCGGCAATGGGCAGGTCAAGCCCCTGCGGATGCTCAGACACCAGGGTCTCCAGACCGCTCGCCCGGATCACCTCGAGGAGTCGCGAATCATCAAGCCGCACGCCACCGAGTTCAATATTGTCGCGCAGAGAGCCGCGGAACAGGCGGATGTCCTGCGGCATGTAACCCACATGCGCGCCTAGGCAGGCAGGCGAGAGCTGAGCCGCGTCGATCCCCCCTATCCGTACCTGCCCGGCCGCGGGTCGATAGTGCCCCGACAGTATCCGGAGCAGCGTGGTCTTGCCAGAACCGTTGGAGCCCACGAGCGCTACCCGCTCGCCGGCGCCAAACGCGAGTGCGTTGATATCGATATGCGCGGCAGGCGAACGTCCATAAGCAAACCGCAAGTCCTTTGCCGCAATGGACACCGCGAGCGAGTCGGGGGCGAGTTGAGACACATCAGGTTCGCGCTCCGCGGGCAATCGCATGACAGACTCGAGATTGCGGATTGCCTCACGCGCGCCATGCCACTGGGTGGCCAGCATCACGACCTGGGAGATGGGCTGAATGACGCGCCCCCCGAGGATCGAGCATGC
>JAGWXN010000412.1 GCA_018969885.1 Betaproteobacteria bacterium
TTAAGTGCGACCAGCCGGTCGAACCCGGCGCCGAAGCTTTCGATTGTTTCGCCGGGCAGGCCAGCGATCAGATCGACGTGCAGGTTGGCGCGGGTGTGCTCGCGCAGCCAGCGCAGGTTTTCCTCGGCCTTCACATTGTTCTGTCGTCGGCTGATGAGCGCCTGCACCTCGGTATTCCAGCTCTGGATGCCGATTTCGAACTGCAGGGTCCCAGCGGGAAACCTGGGCAGGATGTCGCGCAGCCGCTCGGGCAGATGGTCGGGTACCAGTTCAAAGTGAGCAAAGCAGGGGTCGTCGGGGCGGGCCTCGATTCGCTCGAGAAAAAACGCCAGGATGGCAAGGCTGGTGTCGATCCTCAGGTTGAAGGTTCGATCAACAAAGCGGAAGCGCCGGGCGCCGCGCTGGTGGAGCGTGGCGAGTTCGTCGAGCAAACGCTCAAGCGGAAACGGCACGGCGGTGCGGTCGAGTGCGGACAGACAGAATTCGCAGCGGTAGGGGCAGCCGCGCGAGGCTTCCACGTAGAGGTGGCGGTGTGCGATGTCGCGATCGTCGTAGAGCGCGTAGGGCATCGTGATGTCGGCCGGTTCGAGTCGGCCGCCGCTGATCACATGCGTGAGCGGGCGCGGGGCCTGCCCTGCCTTCCATGCGAGGGTCTGGCGACACAGTTCGGCGAACTCATGCTCGGCCATTCCGGTGATGACATGGTCGGCCATGCGGCAGATCGGCTGCTCACTGACCTCATGGCTCACCTCCGGGCCGCCCAATACGATGCGTAGCTCAGGAGCGAGTCGCTTTAGCAGCGCGACCAGGCGCGTGGTCTCGTCGACGTTCCAGATGTAGACCCCCAGACCCAGGAGCCGGGGTTCGCGCGACAGGATGGTTTCTGCCATGGACTCGGTGCGCGCGCCGATGACGAATTCAATGATTTCGGCGCGGTCACGTAACTCGCCCAGGTTGGCGTGCAGATAACGCAGCCCCAGTGAGGCGTGCGAGTAGCGTGCATTGAGCGTGGCGAGAACGATCTCAGCCATGAGTCGGCCAACCGCTCCGGGTCAGCGCGAGGGGGCCTGACCGGTTGCTGCCTGATGGGCGAGCGCTCGGGCGCAGTCGGAGATGAGTGAGGGCCCGCGATAAATGATGCCGGTGTACATCTGCACCACACTTGCGCCGGCCTCGATCTTGGCGCAGGCGTCGGCGGCCGACAGAATGCCGCCCACCCCGATGATCGGATAGCCCACGGGGAGTCGTTCACGCAAGGCCCGGATCACGCGGTTCGACATATCAAAGACGGGAGCACCGGAGAGCCCGCCCGTCTGGCCGGCGTTTTCTTCGCCGGCCACGGAATCGCGTGACACCGTGGTGTTGGTGGCAATGACCGCATCAATGCCCTGCGCGGGCAGCAGGTCGGCAATGAGCGCGATCTGTTCGTCGTCGAGATCGGGCGCAATTTTCAGCACCATCGGCACGCGCTTGCCATCGCGGTCGGCCAGCATGGCACGGGTCTCGGACAAACCGGCGAGCAGCCCGGAGAGTTCATCGCCGCCTTGCAGTCGGCGCAGGTCTTTGGTGTTGGGCGACGATACGTTGACCGTGACGTAGCTGGCAATGCCATGGACCCGGATCAGGCACTCGCGGTAGTCGTCGATGGCGCGTTCGTTGGGCGTGCTGCCGTTTTTACCGATGTTGATGCCGAGCACCCCGTCAAAGCCCGACTGCTGGACGTTATGAACCAGCGCATCGAGCCCATGGTTGTTGAAGCCCAATCGGTTGATGAGCGCGTTGCGCCGCGGGATGCGAAAAATGCGCGGCCGGGCGTTGCCGGGTTGCGGCTTCGGGGTGACGGTTCCAATCTCGATAAAGCCGAAACCGAGCGCCGACAATGCCTGGAGATGCTCGCCGTTTTTGTCCAGCCCGGCGGCGAGGCCAACACGATTACGCAGCCGCATGCCCAGGAAATCGACCGGATCGTTAACCGGTTCACCGGCGGCCCACTGAACCAGCGGCCGCAACAGCGGCTGGTCAAGGAGCGCGAAGGTGAGGTGGTGGGCGCTTTCGGCGTCGAGTCGAAACAGCAGCGGGCGGACGATATCGTAGGGGTTCATTCAACGCTGGAGGGTTCGCCCATGCGTTCCCAGCGACCTTCGCTGAGCCGCTCGATCGGCCGGAAATTGGCCTTGTACGACATCTTCCGGCTATTGGCGATCCAGTAGCCGAGATAGAGGTAGGGCAGGTTGAGCTGGCGGCACTGATCGATCTGCCAGACGATGTTGTAGGTGCCGAAGCTTGCATGCGGCACGTCGGGGTCGAAGAAGGTGTAGACCGATGACAGGCCGTCATTGAGGATGTCGATGATGGAGACCATCCGGAGCAGGCCGTCGGGTTCGCGAAACTCCACCAGTCGTGTGTTCACCTTGCTTTGAAGCAGAAATTGCGCGTATTGCTCGCGACTGTCCTGGTCCATGCCGCCACCGGAATGACGGCTCGCCTGATAGCGCAGATAGAGCTGATAGTGCTCGGGTGAGAAGCCGAGGCGTGCGACCAGCGTGCGCAGGGTGCCGTGAGCGCGGCGCGCGCGGCGCTGGCTGCGATCGGGGAGGTATTCCGCGATGGGTACGCGCACCGGCACACAGGCGCGGCAACCATCGCAATAGGGACGATAGGTGAACACGCCGCTTCGGCGAAAGCCCGCACGCACCAGTTCGCTATAGATGTCGGCATTGATCAGGTGGTTGGGCGTGGCCACCTGCGAGCGCGCCTGACGGCCCTCAAGATAGCTGCAGGGGTAGGGCGCGGTCGCATAAAACTGCAGCGCCGAGAAGGGCAGTTCCTTGAGTTGCGTCATGCGTCTGGGAAGGCGATGCCGACCGACGACCAGTCGGGTGGGGGCAACGCTGTAAGCTCGGAAACGTCTGACAGG
>JAGWXN010000413.1 GCA_018969885.1 Betaproteobacteria bacterium
TCGACTCGGTCCAGCGAGTGCAAGCGCCCGCACTTTGCCGCTGCGCGCCAGGGGTAAAGACGTCACCAGCGGATCGAAAATCCCGCTAATCTGTCCTCCCACAAGATCGGTGAAGGCGGGCGCGGTTCCTTTGTAGAGCAAGACAGGAATGGATAAGCCCCCCCTCAACTTGAACGACTCCGCGCCAAGATGGCCGGCAGAGCCGTAACCTCCGGTCGCAAGGTTGTGAGCCTCGGGCCTCGCCTTGGCGTTGGCGAGAAACTCCTGAAGGGACTGACCGGTTGCTGGATTGGTGATGAACAGCAGGGGCCCTTTCGCAATGAGAGCGATCCCTGAGAAATCCCGAATCGGATCAAAAGGCGGCTTCTGCGCGGCTACGACGGGATTCACAACGAAGGTCGAAGCGCTGAAAAGGACCGTTAATCCATCCGGGGCCGACTTGCCGACAACGTCAGCTCCGATGTTGCCCGATGCGCCCGGCCGGTTCTCGACAATCGCTGACTGCCCCAGCACGCGGGAAACCTGTTGTGCAAACGCTCGCGCCACGACATCGACCCCGCCACCCGGTGCGAAAGGAACGATGATCCTGAGCGTACGATCAGAGGCGGTCTGAGCAGCAGCGGTCAGCGACACCAGCGCAAGCGCAGTCGCAGCTGCAAAAAAGCGAATCCTCACGGGTTTCTCCCAGGGTTTCCATTCAATGAGTCGAACCTTCAAGAGGCATCGTAGCAGCTACATGGCCTTCGAGGATCAGCGCTGTGCCGGGTGGATCTCCACCACCCGCCCGCTTCGCGCCGCCTCCGCCACAGCTTGTACCACCCGCAGATTCTGCAAGCCGTCTCGCGCGCTCACGCGCGGCTCTGCGCGGCCGCGAATCACCTCGACAAAATGCGCCATCTGCTGCTCCAGCGGATCCACCTGCTCGAGTTCGATGACGGACATTGCGAGCGGCTTGTGCCAGGAGCGGCCCGGTTCATCAAGGTAGCGCTGGAGGCGCAGGGTGGGGATCGACAGCGACCCCATCGTGCCTGCAATGAGACAGCTATCGTCGCGGCTCGTATGACCCGGATTGAACCGAGGGTCTTCGCCCGAAGTGTGTTCCCAGCTGCGATCAGACGCAGCCGTGTCAGAAATCATCACCGTGCCGAGCGCACCGCTTTCAAAACGGAGCGCAATCGCGGCGCTGTCCTCCACCGCGAACCCCCGGGTCGCGTTCGAGGTAAAGGCCTGAACCGCCGTAATCTCCCCACATAACGCCCGCAGGCTTCCGACCTCATGGATGAGGTTCAGCAAAATCGGGCCGCCTCCGGGCTCGCGCCGCCATCGGTAAGGACCATCGTAGTAGCCCTCGTTATCGGGCTTGTAGAACAGGATGGTCGTGGTCGCGGCCACAATTCGCCCGAGCACACCGCTACGAACCACCTCTGCCGCACGTGTCATGATCGAACTGTGGAGCCGGTGATGACCTACGAGAATCGGAATGCCGGCCTTGCTGGCCGCTTCGCACAAGCGCGCCCCAGCCTCCACGCTATCGGCAAGCGGTTTTTCTACCATCGATGGAACGCCCGCCTCGACACAGGCCAGCGCATGGGGCACGTGCAGGGCGTTGGGCGAACTGATCACCACGCCATCGGGGCGGTCCACTTCGAGCAGGTCAGCGAGATCAGTAAAGTGCGGCACGCCCAGCTGCCGGGCCTGCTCCATGGACGCGGGCGATGGGTCGGCGAGCGCCACCAGCCGGGCGGCGCCAGGCATGCGCGCAATCATTTCAATGTGGCGACGGCCAATCTGGCCCGCGCCCGCTACCGCTATCCTGACTGGCTGCACGGTCTGGTCTCCCGGAATTTGCGCACCAAGGGTGATCGCAGGCATATGTAATGGCATTCTAGCGACCGCGCGGGCGGCCTTCCGCCGACAAACCCGCAGTGTGCGTTGCCAGCCGAGGAAAATCCGCCATGAAAATTCTTGCTGCCGTTGCACGCGGCCGGTCCGAGCCGCTCGGATTCGAATCGCTCAATCTGGCTGATCCGGCTCACGACGAAATCCTGGTGAAACTAGTCGCAAGCGGTGTCTGTCACACCGACCTGCGGGCGATCGAAGTCGAAGGCATGGTACCCAAGCCGATCGTACTGGGTCACGAAGGCGCCGGAATCGTGGAGGCCGTGGGAAGCGCGATCACCAAGGTGAAGCCGGGCGATGCCGTTCTGCTCACCTTCGACTCCTGCGGCAGTTGCCCGTCCTGCAGCGCGCGAGCGCCGTCCTACTGTCAACACCTACTCGCACGCAATTTTTCAGGCAAGAAACCATCGGGCAGCATCCCCTATACCGATGCGAACGGCGCACCCGTCTTCGGCAATTTTTTCGGGCAATCGTCGTTTGCAACCCATGCGCTCTGTCGTAGCCGCAATGTGGTCAAGGTTGCGGCCGGCGCGCCGCTCGATCTGCTCGCGCCCTTGGGCTGCGGCATCCAGACAGGGGCCGGCGCTGTCATGCGATCGCTCAAGGTGGGCGATGGCCAGTCGCTTGCGGTGTTTGGTACAGGCTCTGTGGGATTGAGTGCCATCATGGCCGCACGGATTGTGGGCGCAGATCCGATCATTGCAATTGATGTTCATCCTGCACGACTGGCGGCGGCGCGTGATCTGGGTGCCACTCACACGATCGATGCATCGTGCGAAGACGTGGCCGCCCGACTGCGCGAGATCACAGGCCACGGCGTGAAGTTTGCAATCGATACTTCGGGGCTTGCGCGCTCGGTCAAGACCGCAGTCGAGTCGCTCGCCCCGCTCGGAACCTGCGGCGTGATCGCCGCAACTCGCGAACCCGAAGTTGGCATCGTCACCCGGCAATTGATGGTGGGTGGTCGATCGATTCGCGGCATTGCCGAGGGCGACAGCATTCCCGACGAATTCATCCC
>JAGWXN010000414.1 GCA_018969885.1 Betaproteobacteria bacterium
GAATAAGTGTGCGCGACTCCTTCACCTTCTCCAGGAAGGTGTAGCGCCGCTCGGCCGCAGGCACCAGCCCGGGATTCCGAAGCGCCCAGACAATGATGTAGGCGGAAAACAGCCCCGCCAGCATCAGTCCCGGAATCACGCCAGCGATAAAAAGCTTGGCGATCGACACATCGGCCGTGACGCCATAGACGATCATAATGATGGATGGGGGGATGAGCAGACCCAGCGTGCCGGCGCCCGCGAGTGTCCCGACCACCATGCCCTCCGGATAGCCCCGCCGGTTCAACTCCGGGAGCGTCATCTTGCCAATGGTGGCGCAGGTGGCCGCCGACGACCCGGATACCGCGGCGAAAATTGTGCAGCCGGCCACATTGGTGTGCAGCAGCCGCCCAGGCAGCGACTGCAGCCAGGGCGCAAGCCCGTGGAACATGTCCTGACTGAGGCGCGTCCTGAACAGAATCTCGCCCATCCAGATGAATAGCGGCAACGCCGTAAGCGTCCAGCTCGATGAGGAGCCCCAGATGGTGACCGCCATGGCATCGCCCGCCGGGCGGCTGCTGAAAAGCTGCATGCCCACCCAGGCGACACCCGATAGCGACAGGCCGATCCAGACACCCGACCCCAGAATGAGAAAGAGGGTGAGGATCAGGAGGCCAGTGATCAGCAGGTCATTCACGAGCGATTACTCATTATGCAAAGGCTGATCCGGTCCTGCCACACGGCGTTGCCCGCGGAACTCGAGCACCCATTCATCGACCAGCGCGATGAACAAAATAACCGCCCCCACCGCCATCGACAGCTGCGGTATCCAGAGTGGCGTGGCGTCATTACTTGTAGAAATGTCATTGAAGAGCTTCGACTGCCAGCAGAGCCGCACGCTGTAGTAAGCAAGCAGCAGGCTCAGCACACTCGCAAGCCCAAGGGCAAACAGCTCAAGACGCCTCAGCGCCGCACCCCGCAGCCGAGCGGTCAACAGCGTGACGCGAATATGCTCGCCTCGCTTCAGCGTGTGAGCGAGCGCGAGAAAGCCGCTCGCCGCCATGAAGTAGCCCGCGTAAGCGTCGGTGCCGCGTACATGAAAACCGAATTCCCGCCCCAGGACGGAGGTCAGCACCATCCCGAGGAGAGCCACCATGAACAGCGCAGCCAGAGCGGCTGCGCCGTCATAGAGGCGGTCTAGCGCCGATCGCATCAGAGCTTGCGGTACGCGTCCACCAGCGCCTTACCCTCGGCGCCAGCCTTGTCGAGCCATTCCTTCAGCATGGTCTCGCCCACTTTCTGCATATCGGATTTGAGCTGCGCCGATGGTGTAACGATATTCATGCCGTTCTTCTTCAGCAGCTCGAGAACTTCAAGATTCTTGACCTTCGCGACTTCCCATCCGCGTGCTTCAGCAGCCGCCGCTGACTTAAGTACGGCATCTCGTACATTGGGCGCCAGTTTCTCGAACGCCGCACGGTTCATGATGACCGCATTCTTGGGGAGCCACGCCTGGGTGTCGTACCAGTACTTGATGTGCTCATAGGTCTTGGTGTCATACCCGGTTGAGCCCGACGACATGTAGCTTTCCACCACGCCGGTGGCCATCGCCTGTGACAGCTCCGCGGCCTGTACCGTCACCGGCTGCGCCCCCACCAGTTCGGCAATCCGCGCAGTGGCAGGGCTGTAAGCACGCCACTTCACCCCCTTCAGGTCGGCTGCGGAGGCAATCGGCTTCTTCACATAAATACCCTGCGGTGGCCATGGCACCGAGTAGAGCAGCATCATGCCCTGCTCGCCCAGCTTCTTCTCTAGAAACGGACGCTGCGCCTGGTAGAGCTTGTTGGCCTGATCAAAACTGTCGGCGAGGAAGGGAAGCCCGTCAGCGCCAAACAACTGCCATTCGTTCTGAAAGTTGGCGAGCAGAATTTCGCCGGCCTGGGCCTGCCCGCCCTGCACCGCCCGCTTGATTTCAGGGGCCTTAAAGAGCGAGGCGTTGGCATGCACGGTGATCTTGAGCGCGCCGCCGCTGGCTTTATCCACCTCGTCGGCGAACTGCTGAATGTTCTGTGTGTGGTAGTTGCCCGCCGGATAGGCGGCGGGCAGGTCCCATTTAGTTTGGGCGGAGACGGTCGACGCGACGGCAAACCCGGCCATCGCAAGCAGGAAATGGGGCTTCATCGGCAACTCCTGGAAGGTCCGGCAACTGGACACCGGCGCGGTTGAGACGCGCAATCATGGCACACTGCGCCGCAGGCTCGTCAAGGAGAAACCCTCGTGCATGCAGCCGCCTCGACTGTGAGTTCGCTGGCCTATACATCACAACGGGTCGGCATCCTCATGCTCGACACCCGCTTTCCGCGCCCACCTGGCGACATCGGGCACCCCGACAGCTTTCGGCGTTACGGCATCGAGCCGCTCTATCAGGTGGTAATCGGTGCGTCGGCACGTCGGGTGGTCAGGCAGGCTGACCCGAGTTTGCTCGCGCCCTTCATCGAAGCCGGCTGGGCGCTGGTCCATCGAGGCGCCTCGCGGGTCGGCACCAGTTGCGGTTTTCTGGCGCGCTTTCAGCGCGAATTGCAATCAGCGCTTCCCGTGCCCGTACTGAGCTCGGCGCTGCTTGCCTGCGCGTCGGCAGACGCCCCAGGCATCCTCACCTTCGACGCCGAGTCATTAGATGACGACGTGCTTACCTCAGCGAAGGTTCCACCTGGCACTCCCGTGCAGGGGATCGCGGAAGATAGCGGGTTTTATCAGTGCATCATCAATGATGATGAGCAGCTGGATTTTGATGAGGCTGAACGGGCGGTGGTGAGCGCAGCGCTCACGCTGGTGAACCGTCATCCGGCGGTGAAAACGATTGTGCTCGAGTGCACCAATCTGCCGGTTCACCAGAGCGCGATCGAGGCGGCCACCGGCCGC
>JAGWXN010000415.1 GCA_018969885.1 Betaproteobacteria bacterium
CGGCCCCGTCGGCGCGCGCTCATCACGCAGGCGACGGCGGGGCCGAGGCCGGGCCGGGGTGGCGCTTTTCGGCCAAGCGCAAGCTGGCTGTGGTGCAACGGCTGCTTCGCGGGGAAAGCCAGGAGGCGGTGTCGCGGGAGCTGAACGTGCCGGTTCACCGGCTGGTGGAGTGGCGCGACCGTGTCCTGATGGCGGCGGAAGGCGCGCTCAAGGAGCGCGAGCGCGACGCGCGCGATGACGAGATCGCGCGCCTTAAGGGTGAGCGGTGTTTCTGCGCCACCTTGCGTGGGACGGGGGGATAGGGGCCACATAGTCCATCAATTTTGGAATATATGGTGGACTATATGGTGCAACACAGCCGCCCCCTGGGCATCGAGGTTCTCCCCCATGGCAGACGGCGGCGCTGGAGCGACGCGCAGAAGGCGCAGATTGTCGCGGAGACGTTCGTTCCTGGGGCTGTCGTTTCTGAGGTTGCGCGCCGCCACGAGATTTCGCCGCAGCATCTGACGACCTGGCGCACGGCGGCAAAGAGAGGGCTCCTGGCTCTGCCGGCCTGCAATGATCTCGAGTTTGCCCGGGTTGTCGTGAGTGATGCTGCTGATCCGCGGCCCGCTGTCAGCCTGGAGGTTCGTATCGGTGCGGCTGTCATCCCTGTGCACCGCGGCACAGACCTCGCCTTCCTGCGCGAGGTTGTTCGAGACTTGAAGGCGGTTGCGTGATCGGCGTTGGGTCCGGCCTGGAAGTTCTGGTCGCCACCAAGCCTGTCGACTTCCGACGAGGGGCTGAGAGCCTTGCTTCGCTCGCCAAGAGCATGGGCCATGATATCGCTATGCCTGGAACCGTTGTTGTCTTCCGCGCCAAGCGCGCTGACCGCGTCAAGGTCATTGCCTGGGACGGCAGCGGTCTGGTGATGATGTGGAAGGCTCTTGGCGAGGGCGGATTCAAATGGCCCCCGGTGTCTGACGGGGTCATGCGGCTGTCGCCGGCCCAGCTGGCGGCTTTGCTGGAAGGCCTTGAATGGTCTCGTGTTCAACCGCGCAGACAGGTTGTGCCGGGGGCGTTCCGGTAGATGCGACACGGTGACTCGGTTTGCAGAAAGGGGCGCCTCAGGTACGCCGATTTCTGTTCTAATCCTCCGCATGGGAATGGATTTGGACAATCTGCCAGAGGATACAGAAGCGCTTCGCGCCGCCCTTCGGCTCGCCCATAGCCAGAGCGCCGAACTTGCCACTCGCAATGCTGAACTTGCCGCACGCAACGATCAGCTTGAGACGATCAACCAGCACCTCGCCGAGCTTGTGGCCTATTACAAGCGCCTGAAGTTCGGGCGTACCTCCGAAAAGCTTCACCCTGACCAGCTGAAGCTGGCGCTGGAGGACGTCGAGCAGGCCATCGCCCGGACAGAGCATGCGGCCGATAAAGTCTCGCCAGCGCGCCGCGAGCAGTCGCGTCGGCGCAGAAGCGCTGAAGAACGCCCCTCGCTCCCGGAAAATCTTCCGGTTGTTGAGGTGGTGATCTCGCCGAAGAGCACGCTCTGCCCCTGCTGTAATGGGGGCATGCACCAGATTGACGAGACGGTCTCGAAGCGTCTCGATGTTCAGCCGATCCAGTACCGGGTCGTGGTGACGCGCCGGCCGAAATATGCCTGCCGGGCCTGTGAAGGCGCGATCGTGCAGGCCCCGGCGCCGGCGCGCCTGGTGGAGGGCGGGCTTCCGACCGAGGCGCTCGTCGCCCAGGTGCTGGTGGCAAAGCATGCTGACCATGTTCCATTGTATCGCCAGGCTGAAGCGATGGGCCGGCAGGGAATCAGGATCCACAGGTCGGTGCTGGCGGGCTGGGCCGGGGTCGGGGCCCAGGAACTCGTGCCCATATATGATGCCATGCGCAAACACCTGCTCACCTCAAGCCTCTTGTTCATGGATGAAACCCGGGCGCCGGTTCTGGATCCGGGACGAGGACAAACAAAGAGCGGTTACTTCTGGACACTGCTGCGTGACCCCCGCGGCTGGGGAGGCGATGACCCTTTGTGTATTGTCTATGCCTATGCGCCGGGACGCGGCGCTCGCCATGCCCGGGAGCTCCTGACCGACTTCAAGGGTACGATCCAGGTCGATGGCTACGCCGTCTATGAGACCCTGGCTGCTGAGCGACAGGGTAACCTCAGGCTCGCCAATTGCTGGGCACACCTGCGCCGGGAATTTTACGACCTGTTCAAACCGGACGGCTCAACGCCGGTCGCGGCTGAGGCCTTGAGGCGGATCGCCGAAATATATCAGGCGGAAAAAGAAACCCGCGGCTGCCCGCCCGATGAGCGCGTGATGATCCGACAGGAGAAGCTGAAACCCCTGCTGGAAGCATTCCGCATCTGGGGCATGGATCAGCTCTGCATACTGATGAGCAATGCCAGGGTCGCCGGGGCCATACGCTATGGCCTGGAGCGCTGGGACGGCCTGACTGTGTGCCTTGAGGATGGCAGGGTAGAGCTGGACTCCAACCCGGTCGAGCGGATGATCAAGCCGATCGTACTCACCCGGAAGAACAGCCTCTTTGCCGGTCATGATGACGCAGCCGAAAACTGGGCCGTCGTGGCGAGCCTCATTCAAACCTGCCGGCTCCACGGCATCGATCCGCAGGCCTATCTCACCGACATTCTGACGCGCCTCGTCAACCTCTGGCCAAACAGCCGGATCGACGAACTTCTTCCCTGGAACTGGCGGCCAGATGCGGCCCGGTAAACCGGATCCTGCTGTCAAGCGCAACCTGCTGTGGTGCAGGAACACCGCTCACCCTTGATTTTTCATTGCCTCCAGCGCAGCCTCAACGCCGAGCGGCTGAAGCCGCTCGATCACCTCTCGCGCCACCATCCGATCAATTCGCATTCCACCGAAGCTGAGGCA
>JAGWXN010000416.1 GCA_018969885.1 Betaproteobacteria bacterium
GCCTGCGGCGCCAACGACGGAAGTGGCGACGGTCAGGAACTGCCGCCTGCCCTTGTTCACGACTTGATTGCTCACGAAAGGGATTCTCCAGTCCGTATAGGGATCGGGCGCAGCCCGAGGGTGCTGCTGGGAGCGCGGCGAATGCTAAAGAAATAACTACGCACTGACAAGAAAAACGGACTCCGCGCGGCCCTCCCAAGACCCTGAAACAGAACGCCCGGCGCTCCTGCCGGAGAGTCGGGCGTCGTAGAAAAGGCTCCGCGGGCGCGGGCCGCAGGAAACTCAGCGCTTGGAGTACTGCGGGCGCTTGCGAGCCTTGCGAAGGCCCACTTTCTTGCGCTCGACCTCGCGCGCGTCGCGGGTCACATACCCTTCCTGACGCAGACGGCTCTTGAGGGTTTCGTCGTACTCGATGAGCGCGCGCGTGATACCGTGGCGGATCGCGCCAGCCTGGCCGAAGCTGCCTCCGCCAGTCACGGAGACATTGACGTCGAATTTCTCGCCCATGCCGACCAGTTCAAGCGGCTGACGCACAATCATCCGTGCGACCTCCCGACCGAAATACGTCTCGAGCGGCTTGTGGTTGACGGAGATCGCACCGCGCCCTTGCGTGAGGAATACGCGGGCAGTGGCGGTCTTGCGGCGACCGGTCCCGTAATACTGCGTGGCAGCCATGTGGTTTCCTTCAGATCTCGAGAGCTTGCGGTTGCTGTGCCGCATGCGGATGTTCGGCCCCGGAATACACCTTCAGCTTACGCGCCATGGCGCGGCCAAGGGGATTCTTGGGAAGCATGCCCTTGACGGCGGTTTCGATGGCGCGGGTGGGTTCACGGGCAACGAGTTTGTCGAAGCTGATACTGCGCATCCCACCGGGATGGCCGGTATGGTGATGGTAGATCTTGTCCTTGGACTTGTTGCCGGTCACCTGAATCTTTCCGGCGTTGACCACGACAATGAAGTCGCCGGTGTCGACGTGGGGGGTGAACTCGGGTTTGTGCTTGCCACGCAGACGCGAGGCGATTGCGGTAGCGACGCGGCCGAGGGTTTTGCCGCTCGCGTCGACGACGAACCACTGCTGTTCGACGTCACCTGGTTTTGCCGAGAAGGTCTTCATGTTTCCGAGCCAGCCTGAGATAGGGGGAGGACCCCGTAAAAGGGTGCGAATGGTACACCATGGTTTTTCCGAGCGGCAACCGCGCCCCGGGAAAATTCACGGTTCATGGCCGATGGGCCCGCGCAAGGTATTCGCGCGACTGCATCTCGATCAGGCGACTCGCCGTGCGCTGGAACTCGAAAGCGAGTCGCGTGCCGGTATACAGGCCCGCGGGCGGCGCCTCTGCCGAGATCACCAGTTTCACGCTGCGGTCATAGAACTCGTCCACCAGATTGACGAACCGCCTTGCCGCGTCGTCACGCGCGCCGTCCATCACCGGCACGTCGGCCAGCAGTACCGTCGTGAACTCGCGGGCAAGCCATATGTAATCGTTCTGGCTGCGCGGACCGTCACACAAATCGCGGAAATCGAACCAGGCGGCGTTTTCGCCGAGTTTGCGGGCCCTGATACAGCGCCCCTCCACTTCCATGTCGACATTCTCGCGCGCGGCGTCGGGCGCCAGGCTCGCAAAGCTGCGCTCAAGACTGCGGTCAGCATCGTCGTCCAGAGGGGTATGGTAAAGCTCTGCCTGCTCGAGCAGGCGCAGGCGGTGATCGACGCCGCCGTCAACGTTCAGAACCCGGGTGTGTCGCTCGAGCAAGGCAATGGCCGGCAGGAAACGCTGGCGCTGCAGCCCGTCACGATAGAGGTTGCAAGGCTCCACGTTCGATGTGGCCACAAGGGTAACGCCTCGGGCGAACAACTCTTCCAGCAAGCCGGAGAGGAGCATGGCATCCGTGATATCGGACACGAAAAACTCGTCGAAGCAGAGCACACGCGCGCTCCGGGCGATGCGCTCCCCGACGATTTTCAGCGGATCCTTCTGACCCGTGAGCCCCCGCAATTCCTGATGTACCTGCTGCATGAACCTGTGGAAATGCGTCCGCTGTCGGGCAGCGAACGGCAGGCTGTCGTAGAACAGGTCCATTAGGTGGGTCTTGCCTCGACCCACGCCGCCCCAGAGATAGAGCCCGCGCACGGGCTCTCTCCCGCCGCTGCGGTCACCCTTCAGCGCAGCAACTACGCTGCGCAGGGCACTGGGTTCTTTGCACTCGGCCAGCCGGCTCCAAAGTTCCTGGAGCTCGAGTACTGCTTTCTCCTGCGCGAGATCATGCACGAAGCCCGGCCTCTCGAGCTCCGCCCGGTAGCGTTCGAGAGGGCCTGTGGGCATGAAGGGGGTCCGACCTGAAAGGCGCGAGACTGTAGCCAGCGGCCGGGCGCCGTCGCAACCGCAATTTGCCGCAGCCCTACCCCGGTTAGCGAGGCCGCGACGCGAGTGGTTATACTCGCGCCGACAAACGTCGAGGGTACGCCGGTGTTCAGTGCGTCCGCTTTCTGGATAACCGCCGTCGGCTGCCTGCTCGCAGGCGGAGCCATCGGCTGGCTGCTGCGCATCTTCCTCGATCCTTCAGAGCAGAAACTCCGGGACGCCGAAACGCGGCTCCGGGCGAGTGAGGCGGCGCTGGAAGATTACAGGAAGCAAGTAACAGAGCACTTCCGCGGCACGGCAGACCGCGTCAACAGGCTGACCGAAGACTACCGGGACCTGCACACGCATCTGGCGCAAGGCGCGATGGGCCTGTGCACCCCGTCGACCAGCGAAGCGCCCCTCCTCACCAGCCTCTCCGGAGCAGGCCCACGCCTCGTATCGGGCGCCAACATCAACCCCCCTCTCGATTACGCACCGCCCGCAGACGACGGTGCGCAGAATGAACTCGATCGCCAGAGAGACATCTGATATG
>JAGWXN010000417.1 GCA_018969885.1 Betaproteobacteria bacterium
CGGACGGCGGGGGGCGCCTCAATTTGGCGTGATACGCGAACACGCTACAATCTCATGATGCGTGTTCACCCTTCCTCTATCGGCCAGAGCGTCCTGCTCGCCCCGGCCCGTTGCTGGCGCTGGCGTAAGCCTGCCGCCTGACACCCCGCGCGCGCCCGCGATCCTGGCGCACCCCCGGTTGTTTGCGGCGCCCCCCTCCGGGACGAGGCGCCTCGAAGCTTTCATTGCCCCGCACGAATTCGGAGTCGACCACCATGGCGATCACCCCACAGGAAGCGCTTCAGCGCACCATCGAACATCGAGAGATCTTTCATGACGAAATGCTCTCGCTCATGCGCATGATCATGCGTGGCGAGATGTCGCACACCATCGCGGCAGCCATTCTCATGGGCTTACGCGTCAAGAAAGAAACCATTGGAGAAATCACGGCGGCCGCGCAGGTCATGCGCGAATTCGCCAATAAGGTGGTGGTCGATGGCGGCCCGCATTTCGTTGACGTGGTGGGTACGGGCGGCGACGCCTCGCACACCTTCAACATCTCCACCGCTTCATCATTCGTCGCGGCGGCGGCGGGTGCTACGGTTGCCAAACACGGCAATCGCGGTGTGTCCTCCAAGTCGGGAAGCGCCGATGTGCTTGAAGCGCTCGGCGCTAACATCATGCTGAGCCCCGACCAGGTTGCGCAGTGCATTCGCGAAACCAGTCTCGGCTTCATGTTTGCCCCGAATCATCACCCGGCCATGAAAAATGTCGTGGCGGTGCGTCGTGAGCTCGGCGTTCGTACCATCTTCAACATCCTCGGGCCGCTTACCAATCCTGCCGAGGCACCCAATATTTTGATGGGTGTGTTCCATCCCGACCTGGTTGGGATTCAGGTTCGTGTGATGGAAAAACTTGGCGCCCGCCATGCGTTGGTGGTCTACGGCCGCGACGGCATGGACGAAATCTCGCTGGGTGCCGCCACGATGGTGGGCGAGCTGCGTAACGGGCAAATCCGGGAATACGACATTCACCCTGAGGACTTCGGGCTCTCGATGGTGAGCAACCGCGGCCTGAAAGTGTCCGATGCGACCGAATCACGCGAGATGGTGTTGGAGGCGCTCAACAATATCCCCGGTACGCCGCGTGAAATCGTCACACTCAATGCTGGCGCGGCGCTCTACGCTGCCGATCGGGCCGGCAGTATCGGCGAGGGCATCGCGCTCGCACGCGAAGCCATTGCGAGTGGCGCCGCGCGCGCCAAACTTGACCAGTGGGTACAGACCACCCGCCGCCTGGGCAGCCCGCCGGTGTCTGTATAAACCCTGCGAAACGAGACATCACCATGAGCGACATTCTTCAGCGTATTCTCGACGTGAAGGCGGCCGAGGTCGCGCAAGCCCGTACAACCCGTTCGCTCGCCGATCTTGAGTCCGAGGCGCGCCGTACGCTTGTGTCAGGGCAGGCGCTTGCCCCGCGTGGTTTTGCCCGATCACTCCAGGCGCGCACCGCGAGTGGCCAGCCCGCGGTGATTGCGGAGGTCAAACGCGCGAGTCCCAGCAAGGGGTTGCTGCGTGACCCGTTCGAGCCAGCGGCTATCGCCGCAAGTTATCAACGGGGCGGCGCGGCCTGTCTGTCGGTCCTTACCGACGAGCAGTTCTTTAGGGGCGCGGCTGAGCATCTGCGGCAAGCGCGGGCAGCCTGTGCCCTACCGGTTCTGCGCAAAGATTTTGTCGTGGATCCCTGGCAGATCATCGAGGCGCGCACCTGGGGCGCTGATTGCATTCTGTTGATTGTGGCGGCCCTCGATGATCGACAGTTGCAGGAGCTCGAGGCCTGCGCACGCGATCTCGCTATGGATGTTTTGGTTGAGGTGCATGACGCGCAGGAACTCGACCGGGCGCTCGCGCTGCACACGCCGCTCATCGGTATCAATAACCGGAATCTACGCACCTTTGAGGTCTCGCTTGACACGACCATCGATCTGCTCGATCGCATTCCGTCTGATCGGCTCGTCGTGACCGAGAGTGGAATCCTCGCAGCGAGCGATGTGCGCCGCATGCGCGAAGCCGGCGTCAATGCGTTTCTGGTGGGCGAGGCCTTCATGCGGGCTGCCGACCCGGGCGCTGCACTCACGGGTCTGTTCGACCTCTGAGAGCAGATTGCTCAGTGCGCGCCAAGCCAGCCGGTGCGCAGGCGCACCGCCGGCGAGCGCGCGGAGGGCGAGAGCACCAGCCGCGCCTCGCTTTCCGGCGCCTCGCCAATCTCGACATCAAAGCGCATCAGCTCGTCGCGGCGAAAGGCGTGAAGCTCGATCCGCGACCCGCGGCGCCGTCTTGCCAGCGCAGACTTGAGCGTGGCGGTGTCGGCGCGCAGGCCGTCGATTGCCACCAGCTCATCGCCCGCCGAGAGTCCTGCGCGTTGAGCAGAGCTGTCGGTGTATACGGTGCTGACCTTGAGCCTTGAGCCAGCGTCACTCACACGGATACCGAGCGCGGCGCCCGCGTGATCGGCACGCCGTAGCGTGAGTGACACGCCCATTCGATCGAGTAATCGGGTAAGGGGGAGCTCGACCGTGCCGTCAACCCACTGCCTAAGTTGCGCCGACAGATCAAGGCCGGTGGCTTCGGCTATCAACGCTGGCATATCCCCTTCATCGACCCCCTTGGCGGTCGCTGACACGCGTCCGCTTTCGTCATAGAAATGCTTGCCAACGCGTTGCCAGAGGAGCCGCATCACATCGTCAAGCGACGACTGCCCGCCCGATTCAGCTCGAATGGTGAGATCGAGCGCAAGCGCAACCAACGCCCCCTTCGCGTAATAGCTCACGATCGCGTTCGGCGAATTTTCGTCTTGCCGGTAATACTTGATCCAGGCGTCAAAGCTCGATTCGGCCACGCTTTG
>JAGWXN010000418.1 GCA_018969885.1 Betaproteobacteria bacterium
ACGCAGCACCATGACACGCTGACCCGTCGCGAACTGCCGGGCGACGGATTCCATACCGAAACTGCCGCTCCCCGGGACCACCACGGCCGAACGAGCGCCGTAGGCCTCCTTGAGAATGGTCGAGATGTCGACCATGACCCCCTGGAAACGACGGGACATGTGATTGAGCGCGCGATCGGTGTAAACCACCGAATATTCAAGCAAACCGTCGGGATCGACGTTGGGCAGAAGACCGGGCATGTGACACTCCGTTGCCGAATCGAACCAGTAAGTGTACGCGGAAGCGGAAAAATGCGCCTTAATCCGCGTCAAATCCGCAACAGCACGCGTGTCATCATCGCTGGTGGACATACGTACCAGGCGCGGCACCGAGCACGGGGACACCGCGGGCCGGATTACCTGTGGGAGGCGGCGGACGAAGCCGACCGGACCGCGCTTCAAGCCACGCCACCCAGGTTGGCCACCAAGAGCCAGTCTGGGCTGGTGCGCGCGCCGCCCAGCCCGCAGCGTCGACATAGTGAGCGCCACGGCGACGGGTGGCGCACTGAAAGGTCGATGACGGGAACGCGGCATCGGGGGGATTGATCACCCCCACATTGTGTCCCCCACTCGCCAGCACAAAACACAACTCGCTTTCGGTGAACAGGTGCAATTTATAGACCGAGCGCCACGGGGCGACATGGTCGTCATGGGTGGACACGGCAAACAGATCAACATCGATATCGCCAAGACTCACCGCCCGGCCGCCCACCTGACAACGCCCTGCCGTGAGGTCATTACCCAGAAACAGTCGGCGCAGATAATCGCTATGCATCCGATACGGCATGCGGGTGGCATCGGCATTCCAGGCCATCAGGTCAGTCATCGGCGCGCGCTGGCCGAGAAGGTAGTCGCGCAGCGTCCTGGACCAGATCAGATCGTTCGAGCGCAGCATCTGAAAGGCGCCCGCCATCTGCCGGGTTTCGAGAAATCCCTGCGCCGCCATCATGTCCTCCATCAGCGCGACCTGACTGTGGTCGATGAAGAGTGTCAGTTCGCCCGCCTCCTCAAAATCAACCTGTGCGGCAAACAGCGTGATGCTGGCGAGATTGTGTGCACGCTCGCGAGCCAGTGCGGCCCCCGCCATGGCGAGCAACGTGCCGCCCAGGCAATAACCGGTTGCATGAATTCGGGCACGCGGCACGATCGCCCCGATCACAGCCATCGCCTCCAGGATGCCCATCTGCAGGTAGTCCTCCATCGACAGGTCACGCTCGTCGGGCCCAGGATTGACCCATGAAATCGCGAACACGGTGAATCCCGCCCTCACCAGATAACGAATCAGCGAATGATCGGGTGACAGGTCGAGGATGTAGTACTTCATGATCCAGGCCGGGACGATCAGGACCGGTTCGGGGTGCACCGACGGCGTCTGCGGAAGATATTGGATGAGCTCAATCAGCCGGTTTCGAAACACCACGACGCCGGGCGTGATCGCAACCGCCTCGCCCGGGGTGAACGCTTCCGCACCCGCCGGCGGTTCACCGAGAACGCCCCGTCGCAGGTCATCGACAAAATTCAATGCGCCACGCAGCAGATTGCCCCCGCCGCTGCGTGTTGTCTCATCCAGCACCTCGGGATTGGTCGCGGGAAAATTGGCAGGGGCCCATGCATCCAGCATCTGTCGCACGCAAAAATTGACGACCTGTGAATGATGAGGCGACACGCCATGGACATCGGTTGTCGCGTTGTGCCACCACTGCTGATGCATCAGGAACGCCTGATGCATCGCGTTGAAGGGCCATCGGCTCCATGCCTCCCCGCGGAACCGGCGATCGCCTGGCAGGGGTTCGATGCAGGTTGGGCATTCAGGCTGCTGCAAAAGAAGCGCCAGGTACCAGCCGTAGCGCAGTGATTTTCGTGAAAGCTTTCGGAGGAGCTCCACCTGCTTTCCAGGCGAGGAATACAGGTGAAGCAGCCAGTCGCTGAAGGCAAGCGAAATGGCCACCGGCGACACGCCATGCGTCCAGCCGGCAAGCAGGGCCTGCGCCAATTGATCGGTCTGTCGTGCCACCAATGCGGCCGCATCCACATCAGCGCTCCCCCGAAAAGGCGGCTCCGGATGCAAAGCATTCATGATCGGAGTCAACGCAGGCGCGGTCGATGCGCGAGGTCGGCGGCGGGCACCTGCGGGAGGGGATGAAGGCTGCGGGCGACGGCTCATGGCGGAAGGCCTCAGAAATCGACCCGGCATGTTGGCGGGGTTGCATCGCGATGGGTTTGATCGCGGTCGCCGCAACCGCAGTGCGCAGTCATGATCGCGTGTCGTGCGCCAGCGGTTTGACGCCCATCATCAAAGGCAACATGATCACGCCATGAAACTCGACCGCCTTTACAACCTTTCCGACGTCCGTGAAGCCGCCCGAAAGCGTCTTCCCAAGGGAATCTTTGAATTCATCGACCGCGGAGCGGAAGACGACGAAGCCCTCGCGCACAACCGCGAGGCATTTCGTCGCATCAAAGCCCGGCCGCAGGCGCTCATCGATGTCAGCCAGCGCAACTGCGAAGCCACCATGCTCGGTGAGCGTTTTTCAATGCCCATGGCGATCGCCCCCACGGGCGCTGCCGGGCTGGTCTGGTACCAAGGCGAAATGGAACTCGCCAAAGCCGCCGCGGCCATGGGGATTCCCTTTACGATCGCCACGCGCTCAATGAGCAGCCTGGAGGAGATCGTCGCGCTGGGCGGCACGCTCTGGTATCAGCTCTATGTGTTTACCGACCGGGCTCAAACCTGGAAGCTTATCGACAGGGTGGCAGGATCGGGGGCCAAGGCGCTTCTAGTCACGGCGGACGTACCGGTTCAACCGAACCGCGAATTCAACCGGC
>JAGWXN010000419.1 GCA_018969885.1 Betaproteobacteria bacterium
CTCAGGTTGGAAGCCAAGCTTGGCTTTCTTTTTTCCACCTACAAGACCAGAATTGAGGCTTCGATGGCGGCGAACTTCGAACGCTATTTCGGCGCCTGAGCCCAACAACTACACCACACAACACCGGAGCCAGCCTTGAACCCCACCACGGTCCAGATCGTGGCAGCGGTCATTTTCACGATCGCCGTCCTGCATACCTTCTCGGTGAAGTTCTTTGAAAAACTGGCGCACCGCCATCCTTCGCATGCGGGCATCTTTCACCTGCTCGGAGAGGTCGAAGCGGTGTTCGGTTTCTGGGCGCTGGTGCTGGTGGTGTTCATGGCGGTATCGGTCGGGCCGCAGGGCGCACTGGAATATCTCAATGCCCGCAATTTCACTGAGCCGCTGTTTGTGTTTGTGATCATGGTGATCGCAGCGAGCCGTCCCATCCTTAAGGTATCGCTCGGCTGCGTCGATGTGGTGGCGAAAATGCTGCCCATGCACCGGCAGGTCGCCACCTTCTTTGTAGCGCTATCACTGCTGCCGCTCCTTGGGTCGTTCATCACCGAGCCTGCCGCCATGACGCTGGCGGCCCTTTTGTTGCGCGAACGCTTTTATAACCCCGGGCTGTCGAACCGCCTGAAATACCTCACGCTGGGGGTGCTGTTTGTGAATGTGTCCATTGGCGGCACGCTCACGCCCTACGCGGCGCCGCCCGTTCTGATGGTGGCGGCAACCTGGAACTGGGATCTGATGTTCATGATCACCAACCTGGGCTGGCGCTCTGCGTTGGCAGTCATCGTCAATGCGCTCGTCCTCACGCTGATATTCCGGTCGGAACTCTCGCGTATTCCCCTGGTGGAAAAGAACGATGACGAAAACCGTATTCCGGTCGCGCTGGTCATCACCCATATCCTGTTCCTGGCTGGGGTGGTGGTGGCTGCTCATCACGCGGTCGTTTTCATGGGGTTGTTCCTGTTTTTCCTCGGCATTGCCACGGCTTACAGCCGGTGGCAGGACCGCCTCATTCTGCGAGAGGGCATGATGGTGGCGTTCTTCCTGGCCGGACTGGTGGTGCTGGGCGGCCAGCAGCAGTGGTGGCTACAGCCTGCGTTATCGGCCATGAGCCCGACCGCGGTCTATTACGGCGCGACCGCACTCACCGCCATCACTGACAACGCGGCGCTCACCTACCTGGGCTCCCTTGTGCAGGGGCTGACCGATGAATTCAAGCTTTCATTGGTAGCGGGCGCTGTGACCGGCGGGGGGCTCACGGTCATCGCCAACGCACCCAACCCCGCGGGCTATTCCATTCTGAAGAGCCGCTTCGATAATGAAGAGATCACCGCGGGCGGGCTGTTTGCTGCGGCTTTCGTGCCAACGCTGGTGGCGATTGCAGCGTTCAGAATGATCTGAGCGGCAGCGACGTCTTGCGTCTGTTGGCTGATCGCTCTGCCCGGTGCAGGCCGAGCCGCCCGGTGTTTAAGCCGGGCGCGCCGCGTTAATGCGCGAAGCTTCGCTCCATCTCGCGACGGAACCGTACCGCCTGTGAGCGCGCGTCAATCGTGACATCAGACCACCGTACTGGCGCGCCCGCTGCCACGCGGCGCTTGAGCGTCACGCCGTGTGCGAGTCCGAGTGGCAGCCCGCCCACTGCCAGCGAGTCGGCGGCCGGCATCAGTCGGCCGTAAACCGTGAAGCCGCCCTCGCCATCCAGGGTTTCGCCGGCCTTGAGATCGCGCTTGGCGGTGGCCACCACATCGCCGTGCCAGGCCTGCGCGCAGCCGGTAGGCTCGCCACGCAGACCGACTGAGGCCACGCTCACCCCGAGCTCGAGCCCGATCAGGTGGTAGGGCTTATACATGGCTGAAAACTCGCCGGTGGCATCGGTGATCAGGCCGTATTCGTGAAAGCATCGGCGCACATAGTCATCGGCGCCAGCGAACACCACATAGACGCCCCAGCGAAGATCGCGAAACACCGGCCGGCCATCGCGCTCGAGGCTTGAGATCACCTCGACCTGACCGCGGTGGTGAAGCTGCCCGCCCGCGTTTGCTGGCCGCAGGACCCGCGCCAGGTCATCCACGCCGCAAGGTGGGAACTGAAGGCCGTCGGGTGCGGGAATGAGCCCAGTGGCATTGGCCACCGCCGCCATCTCAATGGCGGACTTGGTGCCATCGAGGAACGAATTGAACATCTGTGCGTTCATGCCGCCGCGCTTGGCGTCGTCCGCTGATAGGCCGTAGTGTTGCCAAACCGTGTCCGGTGTGGACTGGTGGTAAGCGGGCAGATACTTGGTGCCTTTGCCCGCTGCCACCACCTCCAGTCCCGCGGATCGCGCCCAGTCGACCATCTCGCAGATCAGCGCAGGCTGGTCGCCGTAGGCAAGCGAGTAAACGATGCCTGCCTCACGCGCTTTGCGGGCAAGCAGCGGTCCGGCGAGCGCGTCGGCTTCGACGTTCACCATGACGATATGTTTACCGTGTTCGCAACAGGCAAGCACATGCGCAATCCCGGCAGCCGGATGACCGGTCGCGTCAATCACCACGTCAACCTCGGGACTTGCGATCAGCGCCATCGTGTCGTTCGTCACCCAGGTCGTGCCCGCGCGGGTAGCCTCCGCGGCCGAACGCGCAGTGAGCCGCTCGGCAGGCCAGCCCACATGGCGAAGCGCCTTCTTGGCGCGTGCGGGTGACAGATCCGCCACCCCTAGCAGATGGATGCCAGGTGTGCGCTGCGCCTGGGCGAGATACATAGAGCCGAACTTGCCCGCGCCAATCAGGGCGACGCGGATCGGGCGCGAATCGGCCGCGCGTTGTTCAAGCATGCGGTGCAGGTTCATGGTGAGGTCTCCGAAGTGGTTCGCATCGTCAAGCG
>JAGWXN010000420.1 GCA_018969885.1 Betaproteobacteria bacterium
AGGCATTTGCCTGTGGCCTCCCGGTCGTGGCGCGCGGCGTGGGCGGCGTGGTCGACCTGCTTGGCGCCAACGAGCGCGGCCTGCTGGTCGACAAAGACCCCGAGCAGATCGCTCAGGCGCTATACGACAGCTTCCACGGCGACCCGCAAGAGCGACACGCACGCAGCGAACGCGCGCGCCGCTTCGTCGAAGAAAAATACTCGGTGCAGGGTCTGGTTCAATCGGTCAAAGCCCTCTACGAAACGCCGATTGACTGAGCTTCACGCCACGCGAGCGTCGCCCCCATCGCCTTCACTCTTGCCCCTGGAATGACCATGAATTTTTCCGTCAATCCCAACACCCAAGCGCGCGTCGAGATCCCTGCCGACCTCGACGACCGCCCCGCCATCGACGCCTTTCTTGCCGCCAACGCGGGGAAGAAGGTGGTGGTGGTGCAGGGCCTGGGCTTTGTCGGCGCGGTGATGAGCCTGGTGTGCGCCAACACCGACACCCTGGCCTACGCCGTGATCGGCGTCGACCTGCCCGATGCAGCCAATTACTGGAAGATCAAGACACTCAACGAGGGGGGGTTTCCGCTCTCGGCCGAAGATCCCAAGATCGAACAGTTCTACCGCAGCGCGCGCGAGCGACGCGCCTTTCTCGCGACCTTCGACCCCTATGCCTACAGCGTAGCCGACGTGGTGATCGTGGATATCAACCTGGATGTCAAGAAGCAGTCCGCGCCCGACAGGGCCTTGGTTGATTTCGGTGTCGACCTGAGCGGCTTCAAGGCCGCCATGCGCACCATCGGCCGCCACTGTGCCGAGGACGTGTTGGTTCTCATCGAGACGACCGTGCCGCCCGGGACCTCGGAAAAAGTCGCCTTACCCATTCTGCGTGAGGCGCTGAGCGCGCGGGGCCTCTCGCCCGATCGCTTCTGCCTCGGCCATTCCTACGAGCGCGTGATGCCCGGGCCGAACTACGTCGACTCCATTCAGAGTTTCTATCGCGTGTACTCGGGCATCGACACGCGCAGCGCTGATGCGACCGAGGCTTTCTTGCGCACCGTGATCCGCACCGACCAGTACCCGCTCACGCGCCTGGGCAGCACGACAGCCACTGAGATGGCCAAGGTGCTGGAGAACTCCTACCGCGCCATGAACATCGCCTTCATGGTCGAGTGGTCGCGCTTCGCCGAAGAGGCCTCGGTGAACCTGTACGAAGTGGTACAGGCCATCCGCATGCGCCCCACGCACGCCAATATGATGCTGCCCGGGGTGGGCGTGGGCGGCTACTGCCTTACCAAGGACCCGCTGTTGGCAAGTTGGGCGCGCCAGAATTTCTTTGCGGACGGCGCGCCTCTGGGCCAGAGCGAAGCGGCCGTGTCCATCAACGACCGCATGCCCGGCTACGCGTTTGAGCACTTCAGCCGCCACTTCGGGCGCGCCCTGAATGCAGTGCGCGTGCTGCTGTTGGGCGTGTCCTACCGCGGCGACGTGGGTGACACGCGATTCTCGCCTGTCGACCACCTCTTCGATCGCCTGCAAGGCGCGGGCGCGGCCCTCGCGCTGCACGACCCCTTCGTCCACTACTGGGACGAAAAGCACCTGCCCGTGGGCTCGGATCTGGACGCGGCCCTGGCCGCACAGCCTGAGGTAGTCATGATCTGCACCGGCCACTCTGTGTACAAGGGCGCGGCCCTGGTCGAGCGCCTCATGGGGAGCCCGAGCGCATTCGTTTATGACACCATCGGCGTGTTGAGCGCCGAGTCCATTGCGCTGCTGCGCACGCGGCACACGGTCAAGGTGCTGGGGCGCGGCGACCTCTGAGCCACAGGATTCATTGCTTCATCGGAGTTATTTCATGTCAAAAAAGAAAGTGTTGATCCTGGGCGGTGCCGGCTTTGTGGGCATGCACCTGGCTAAGTTCATTGCGCAGCATCGTGAGCACGAACTGACCATTGCCGACCATGCCTTCGGGCGCAACGCGGCCGAGTATTTCACGCCGCAGCAGTTGGATCGCGTGCGCTTTGTGCAGGGTGATTTTTCGCAGGCCGCGGCCTTCGACCAGTTCGACACTGACTACGATCACTTCTACATGCTGGCCTCGGTCGTGGGCGTGAACCCCACACTGGAGTCTCCCGAAGAGGTACTGCGCATCAATACGCTGCTCATCCTCAACAGCCTGGAATGGCTGAAGCGCAGCCGTGTCAAGAAGGCCCTGTTCTCGTCGACCAGCGAGGCCTATTCCGGCACGACCGAGGTATTCGACTACCCCGTGCCCACCGACGAAACTGTGCCCCTGTGCATCCAGGACGTGTCGCAGCCGCGCTTTTCCTACGCAATCACCAAGATCTTCGGCGAGTCGGCATTCCTCAACTACGCGCGCAAGTTCGACTTCGACGCTACGGTGGTGCGTTACCACAATGCCTTTGGCCCGGACATGGGGTTCAAGCATGTCATTCCGCACCTAGTCGAGCGTTTTCTGAAGAAGGAGAACCCGTTCAAGATCTACGGTCACGACCAGACGCGCGCCTTCTCCTTCATCGACGACTCGGTCGAGGGCACGGTGCTGGCTATGGAGAGCGAGCAGTCCAATGGCGGCATCTTTCACCTTGGCAGTTCGGTCGAAATCTCCATCGAGACCCTGGTGCGCGCGGTAGGCGACATACTTGGCTTCGAGGGCGAATACGAGATGGCGCCAACCTACCCGGGTTCGGTAAGCCGGCGCTGCCCCGATATCTCCAAGGCACGCCGCGTGCTCGGCTACGACCCAAAGGTAGACTGGGCTACCGGTCTGCGCCGTACCGTCGACTGGTATGTAGCCTATTTCGCCACGCACGAGAAGGCGGCCAGCCACGGTTTCAAGGCTCC
>JAGWXN010000034.1 GCA_018969885.1 Betaproteobacteria bacterium
AGCGTGAGCTTGTGCTGAATCAGGGGATGCTTGAGATGGTGAACGGCATGCGACATATGCGGTTTCTCCAGGTTGGCGTCAAACGGCAAGGCACAGCGCAGGCTGGCCGGGAACCGCGAACGAACGGCCAGGGCCGGCCGCGCTCATCCGAACCGTAACGAGCGCAACCCCACCGTGCGATCAATGATCAGCACCACCAGCAGCGTCATCACGATACTCACGCTCGACACAGCCGCTGCGGTGGGATCGAAGTCCCAGCGCAGATAGTCAAACAACTGCAGGGGTAGCGTCGTCATTCCCACGCCCTTCAGCAGCAGCGACAAATTGAAGAGATCAAACGAAATAATGAACGCGAACAATGCTCCGGTGATGAGGCCGGGCTTGATGAGGGGCAGTGTGATACGTCGAAAACAGACCCACGGGTTCGCGCCAAGGCTGCGAGCCGCCTGTTCGATGGAGCGGTCGAAGTTGTAGAGCGAGGCACTCACGTTGATGAACACATACGGCAGCGTAATCAGGGTGTGACCAATGAGGAGCCCCGCCATCGTCCGGGTGCCAACACCGGTGGCATAGAGAAAAAAAAGTAATGCAATCGCCGTCAGGATTTCTGGAAGCATCAGCGGCATCATGAGCAGCAAACGAAGCCGGTCACGCCAGAGGCCGGCGTATCGCACAAAATAAAGCGCTGCCGCGGTACCGATCAGGGTTGAGGTCAGCGTGGCAACCGACGCCACGATCAGCGAGGTGCGCATCGCGCGGATGAAGCCCTCATTGGCAAACAGCGCGCCGTACCAGCGAAAGGACAGCCCCTGCGGCGGAAACGCCAGGAACTCGCCGGCATTCAAGGACATCAGCACAATCAGAACAATAGGCGTGAGCAGGAACACATACACCAGGGCAATGAAACCCAAAGCGAGACTGCGCAGCATCACTCGAGCCCTCGCATCATCGGACGACTGGCGCGGACGAACAGCCACACCGCCAGACCACCTGTCGCAGCCAGCACCAGGGCAAGCGCTGCGCCCGCCGGCCACCGGAAGTTGTCGATCAGGGCTTGCACCACCAGCACCGACATCGTCTTCACCTGCGCACCGCCCAGCATCACGGGCGTCACATAGGCACTGAGAGAAAGCACAAACACCAGAATGCAGCCCGCCTGAAGACCCGGCCAACTGAGCGGAAGCCACACCCGCCGGAACACCTGAACCGGCGAGGCGCCAAGCGAGCGCGCCGCGAGCGCCAGATTCGGATCGATGGATTGAATGGCGCCGATCAGCGGGAGAATCATGAAGGGCAGAAACACATGCACCAGCGCAAGCGTCACGCCAAAGTGGTTGTTCATGAGGGTGAGTGGCATGTCGATCAGCCCGAGCCCTCGCAGCCATTGGTTGATGACCCCGTTACCGGAGAGCAGGATCAACCAGCCGAAGCTTCTCACCACTACCCCCACGAGAAGCGGTGACAACACGAAGATATAAAGAAGCCCCTTCCATCGCGACGCGGTTCGGGCGAGGTGAAATGCAACCGGGTAGCCCAGCAACGCACAGATCAGGGTGGTCTTGAGACCCAGCCATACGGTATCGGCCAACACACCCAGAAAATAGGCATCACCAAAGATTCGCGTGAAGTTCGCCGCAGTGAAGCCCGGGCCATACGGCGCCCCCACCCCGGGTGGCCGCAGGCTCATCAACACAATATTGAGATACGGAATCACCAGGAAAACGCCAATCAGCACCAGCGCAGGCGCGACCAGCCAGATGCCCCGACGCCCCCCGCTCATGCCATCCCTGAGGCGGGCAGTGCCCACAGCTGACGCTCGTCGATACTTAGGGTGGCCTGCGCACCCGCTGCGATGTCCGAGCCCGGCGAGGTGTGCGCAAAAAGGCTGACTCCGCCCGTAAAGGCCAGCACATGCTCGACACTGCCACCGAGGAAATAGGTCCGGATGACCTGCCCCCGAAGCGCCTGAGCGCTCGTCTGCTCCGCCGCTGCCAACTGAAGGGCTTCGGGCCTGACCACAAGCAACGCCTGCTGGCCCGCCGCAAGCGACGAAGCGGCCGGCGAAACCACTATCCCAAGCGGCGTCTCGAGTTCAACGTGCTCAGCATCACGCCGCGCGAGCACCGTTCCTTTGACAAACTGGGTTCGACCGATAAATTGCGCCACCTCGCGACTGGCCGGTCGTGCATACAGTTCGCGAGGCGGGCCCACCTGCGCAATTTCGCCACTGAACATCACCACCACCCGATCGGACATCACCATCGCTTCCGACTGGTCATGCGTGACATAAAGCGTGGTGATCCCCACCCGTTGCTGGAGATCGCGGATAAAGAAACGCATTTCCTCGCGGAGGCTTGCATCGAGGTTGGCCAACGGTTCATCAAGGAGAAGCATGCGCGGTTCGATCACGAGCGCACGTGCCAGGGCGACCCGCTGCTGCTGCCCCCCGGAGAGTTGGCGGGGATAGCGATCCAGCATGGCTTCGAGCTGAACCATCCGAAGCGCCTGTTTCACGCGCTCCGCGACATTGGCCTGCGACACCTTGCGCATTTCCAGACCGAAGGCCAGATTCTGCGCAACCGTCATATGCGGAAACAGCGCGTAGTTCTGAAACACCATGCCAATGTCGCGCCTCTCGGGCGGCAGTTGCGTGATGTTCTGCGCATCAAACAGGATCTCGCCCGCATCGGGCTGCTCGAACCCCGCCACGCAGCGCAAGGTGGTGGTCTTGCCGCACCCGCTCGGGCCAAGGAGCGAGATCAGCTCTCCCTCCTCCACCCTTAGCGACAGTGACTTTAGCGCCGCGACGTTGCCGAACCGTTTCTCCAGTCGCTCAATCACAAGCCGGGTCATTGAACCGGCCCGAAAGCTGCGAGAGGCTTGGTCATTTCATCTCGCGATTCCACCGGTCCGTGATCTCACCCACCATCGGGTTGATCTTGGACCAGTCGAACTGAACGATGG
The DNA here is from genome assembly GCA_018969885.1 of Betaproteobacteria bacterium. Next base: position 2,965 of record JAGWXN010000034.1, read on the forward strand.
ACGCCATGGCTGGGCCATTCACTGGAACATCAGCCGCCAGCGCGCCAGCGATCTGAGCCTGGGTGTTACTGGGCGAGGTGAAGAACTCCGCCGACATCGCCTCCTGCACCTTGGGATCGAGGATGTAATTGAGGTATTGGTAGGCTGCTTCCTTGGCCGGACCATTCTTCAAAATATTGAACGACTGCTCGAAGGCCACCACGCCTTCCTTGGGCACCACCATTTCCACCGGCACGCCTTTCTTTCGCAGCGCGACGATCTCGGGGAAGTCAATGACCGCCACGCTCACATCGCCGCGTGTCAGTTGCGTAGCGACCGTGCCACTCCAGTCAGCCTGTTGAAACGGCAGCAGCTTTTTGATTTCCGCGAATGCCCGATCAATCGCGAGCTCCGATCCACCATAGATCCGCGCAGTCATCAGCAGAAACAGCATCGCGGCCGTGTTGCCGATCTGATAGAGGCCGATCTTTCCTTTGAACTCGGGATTGGTCCAGAGATCGGTCCAGGATGTCGGTGGCTTCTTCACCAGGTCCTTGCGGTACCCGATCCCGATTGCCGAGATGATCCCGCGCACCCCGTTGTCGCCAGCATTGCGCAGATTCGGATACACATTGGCAAGGTTCGGAACTTTCGCTGCCGGAATTGGCTCGAAGAAACCCTCCGAGCGCACCAGGCTGGCGATGTTCTCGTTGATCATGACGATGCTATAGGGGGCGGGCCCTGTTCCTGCTGCACGGATGTTGGCAACAAAATTCTTGCCCAGCCCGATATCAAGCGTGGGCTCAATGCCGGTTGATTTAGCAAAGGGCGGAATCAGCGTTCCGCGCCAGAACTTCTCCCAGCGACCACCATAGGTGTTGATAATCAGCTTGGCTTGCTGCGCGGCTGACAAGTTGGGCAGAGCCAGCGAGGCGGAGCCTGCCAACGCGGCGCTCGAGAGCAGCCATTGTCTGCGGTCGAAGGGAATGTTCATCGGGGCTCCTTGGATGGATAAAACAGCAGTGGAAAGTTCAGGTCCGAGTCAACGCGTCTCGGCCTTATTGCGGTAATCGTAGTTGCGGTCCAGCCGTTCGATCAGGTAGTCGCCATAGCGTACCGGCGGATGACGTGCAGGATGCCCGGGGCTCACGCAGGTGGACAGACACTCGATCATCGCGTTCATGTCGGTATCAAAGAAATACGGAATCGAATAACGCTCCTGCCCCGATCGGTTGATCACGCGATGCGGCGTGGATACGAACCGATCGTTGGTCCAGCGCGCAAGCATGTCGGCGACATTGAGCACATACGCGCCCTCGATCGGCGGCGCATCGATCCACTCTGCGGAACCGCGCGGCCGAACCTGCAGCCCGCCGGTGGCGTCCTGCGCCAGCACGGTGATGATGCCGTAGTCGGTGTGCGGTGCTGAGCCGAACTGATCCTCCGGCGTTGCCGGCGGCTGTGGCGGATAGTGAAGCAGTCGCAAAAAGGTGGTGGGTCGCGCAAAAAACGGATCGAGCGCGTCCTCGGGCAGATCAAGCGACATCGCAATGGTCTTGATGATGAGGCGCGCTACGTTGTCCACATCGGCGATATAGGCCTCGATCGGCGGCCGAAATCCAGGCAGCCAGTCTGGCCACTGATTCGGCCCCTGCATGGGTTTGCCAGCCAGAAAATCGGGGTCGTCGGGCGCGAGCTCATGCATCAGCATGAGCGACTCGCTCAGGTTGGGACGCCGCACCTGCGCAACCGATGAGGTCACGATGGTGGAGGTGGCCATGCCCATATAGCCGCGATGAAATCGGTTGATCGCGATGGATTGCTTCTTCTCCATCGGCGAGGCATGAAACTCACGCGAGGCTTCGAATGCCGCGTCGAGCGAAGCCTGAGGCACGCCATGGCCAACGATGTAGGCGAAACCGGTGGTGGTGAGCGCGCGATGGAGTTCGGTGGCAACCCGGCGGCGAACCCCCTGGTCGGAGGACGCTGCGTGCAGATCGACAAGCGGAATGGCAGGCATGGGCAAGGGAACCAGGTGGGCACGCGAAGGGCGGACAGGGCTGACGCCAAACCGGAATCGTCAGCCAACGCATTCTTAAGCGGATTAATTGGTCCTGCAAGCGCGTAAGGCATCCTGCGAGACGGCAAAGACACTGCTGCCAACCTGAACGCGACGCGCGTGCAGGAGCAGTCGCATGAAAGGGACACGGCCGCAACCAAACGAGTGCGCCGTAGAAAATAAAACGGGCCGTATCCCTTGTGAGGACCGGCCCGTTGTCATGCATGGTCGGGGTGGCGGGATTCGAACTCGCGACCCCTTGCACCCCATGCAAGTGCGCTACCAGGCTGCGCTACACCCCGAAGCCCGAGATTATATCAGCGAAGCAGATCAAGCGCCTGCCTGAGGGCTTCCCGAACCGCCTGTTGCCCGCCAGATGCGTCGGTCGCAAAAGGCAATGCCTGCTGCGCGGCCGCGGATCGACGGGATGACGCACCAGCGGCCTCGGCTGCCGATTCAACCGCCGGTGGTTGTGCAAAGGTTGCAGTCGACGCAGCCGAAACCGCTACCGATTCTTTATCCATTAGCGTCGCGGCCGGTCTCTCGGACAGATCATCGCCCGCTCCTGCCAGTGCACCGTCGACCCCTGCCGACCCCGACCGTACGCGACTCCCACTCATCTCACTCAGACGATTCCGCGCGCCGTTGATCGTGAAGCCTTCTTCGTAGAGCAGTTCGCGAATACGCCGAACCAGCAACACCTCATGATGCTGGTAATAGCGCCGATTGCCACGCCGCTTCATCGGGCGCAGTTGCGTGAACTCCTGCTCCCAGTAACGCAGCACATGCGGCTTGACCCCGCAAAGCTCGCTCACCTCCCCAATGGTGAAGTAGCGCTTGGCCGGAATAGGCGGCAGCGCCAGCTGAGCGTCGGGTTTTCCATTCATGGGCGCGGGGATCGGTTAGTTACCTGAACCGCCGCCCAGCTCGATCTGAGCCTTCAGCTTCTGGCTTGCATGAAAGGTGACGACGCGACGCGCCGAGATGGGGATCGACTCCCCCGTCTTGGGGTTGCGCCCCGGGCGCTGGGGCTTGTCGCGCAGCTGAAAGTTGCCGAATCCGGAGAGCTTCACCGATTCGCCGCGCACCAGAGCATCGCGGATTTCCTCGAAGAAGGTTTCCACCATGTCCTTGGCTTCGCGCTTATTGAGCCCCACGCGCTCGAACAGCATTTCCGCCAACTCGGCCTTGGTGAGTGTAAAGGCCGGTCCGAACGATACCGGCTCGAACGACAGGACGGTGGTGTCGGACAGCAGAGCGTCATTGAGTGCGGCGCTGGAACCCGAATCGCCGCTACCGGGCACCGACGGCCCCGAAACGGGTTGGACGATATCTTGACTCATAGGCAGGGGCTACTCCGGGGCATCAGGTGCCAGCGCGCAGTCGCGCACCCAGTTCGCGTTCGGCACGAGCCACCACCGCCTGAACCGCGCGCTGCGCCTCAGCGTCACTCAACGTGCGGGCAGTATCTTGCATTCGCAATCGGAACGCAAGACTTTTCTCCTTATTTTCCAAGCCCTTACCGCGGTATTCGTCAAACAGGACGACCTGCTGGATGATGGCGGCGTCGGCCTCTTCGCGAGCGGTCTGGAGGAGCGTCTTCTCAACCTTGGCCGCGGGCAGATCGACTGGAACGATGAGCGCAATATCGCGCAGCACCGCCGGAAACTTCGAGGCATCGGCATGTACGGGCACCGCCCGATGACGCAACACTTCCAGGTCGACTTCAAACAGCACTGGCGCCGAGGGCAGTTCCAGCGCCTGTTGCAGGGCCGGATGCAGTTCACCCATAAAGCCGATCGACTGGCCCTCGACCAGCATCTGCGCGCACCGGCCAGGGTGAAGCGCCGGATGTGAAACCGCTACAAACTCAGGCTGAAGCGGCGAGCACAGTCGCTCCAGATCAGCCTTCACATCATGGAAGTCGACTCCCCGATGCGGCGCGCCCCATTGCTCGGGCGCAACCGCGCCGAAGGCCAGCGCCGCCACCCGCCAGGGTTGGGAAATGCCAGGCACCGCAAGCGGCCCAGACTGCACGGCCGCGTCTGGCTCGAACACCCGTCCCACCTCGAAAAGGCGCACTCGCGTGGCCTTACGATTGAGATTGGCTCGCAAGGTCTCGATCAACCCGCCCCACAGCGTGGTGCGCATCACATTCATCTGCGCCGCGATGGGATTGAGGAGCCTCACCGGCTGCCGCCCTGACAGTTTCTCGTCGAGCGATGATTCAACAAAGCTGTAGGTGATGACTTCTTGATAGTCGCGAGCCGCAATCGCCTGCTTGATCGCGAGCACCGGACGTCGCGATTCGCTCACGGGACGCATGGACGACGGTGCACGCGGCGGCCGAAGCGGCAGTCGGTCAAAGCCCCAGATACGGGCCACTTCTTCGATCAGGTCTTCCTCAATCTGCAGATCGAATCGATGCGCAGGTGGCTGCACCACAAAACGATCCGCCTCGCGGGTGTACGTCAACCCGAGGCGTGAGAAGCATTGTGCGATGTCGTCGGCGCCAATCGGGGCGCCGATGATCTTGCGTGCGCGATCCACGCGCAATCCCACCGGCGCGCGCTCTGGTAGCCCGGTGATCGTGTCATCGATCGGGCCGGCCTGACCGCCGCAAATCTCGAGAATAAGCTGGCTGATTCGTTCAATGTGTTCGACGGTGGTGCTGGCGTCGACACCACGCTCGAAACGTGATCCGGCTTCAGTCGCAAAGTTGTAGCGACGCGCCCGCCCGGCCACTGCGGTGGGCCACCAGAACGCTGCCTCGAGATAGATGTCCCGCGTGTCATCAGACACCGCTGTGGCATTTCCGCCCATGATCCCGGCGAGGCTCTCCACCTGCGCTTCATCGGCAATGACGCCAACATCCGCCGCAAGGGCCACAGTCTGACCATTCAGAAGTTCAAGGGACTCCCCCGATTTCGCCCACCGCACCGACAGCCCACCGTGGATGCGTGCGAGGTCAAACACATGGGAAGGGCGCCCGAGCTCAAGCATCACATAGTTCGAGATATCAACCAGGGCGGAAACACTGCGCTGCCCTGCCCGCTCGAGCCTGCGCCGCATCCAGCCGGGCGTTTGCGCCCTCGCGTTCACGCCGCGAATGATCCGCCCGGAGAACCGGCCGCAAAGATCGGGCGCTTCAATGCGTACCGGTAGTCGATCAGCAATGGTGACTGGAACGGGATCAAAGCGCGGCGCAGCCAGCGCGGCGCCAGAGAGCGCGGCGAGCTCACGCGCCACCCCAAAAATGCTCATGCAGTGAGCAAGATTGGGCGTGAGCTTCAAGAGCCACACGGTTTCATTAAGCTCGAGCCAACTGCGAAGCGATTGGCCAACGGGCGCATCGGGTTCGAGCGCGAGCAGCCCCGCATGGTCTTCGGACAGACCCAGCTCGCGTGCTGAGCACAGCATGCCCTGGCTTTCCACACCGCGCATGGTGGTGGGTTTGATGGTCAGGCCGCCAGGCATTACCGCGCCAGGCAGCGCGCACGGCACCCGCATGCCCTGCGCCACGTTGGGCGCGCCGCAGACGATGGTAGCGAGGCCCTCTCCCGTATCCACCTCACAAACGCGCAGTCGATCCGCATTGGGATGCGGGCGTACCGAGCGGACCTCGGCAACCACCACTCGTTCAAAGGGCGGCGCCGCCGGGGTGGCCTCCTCGACCTCGAGCCCGGCCATGGTGAGCCGCTCTGCGATGGTTTCGGCTGACCAGTCGGTGGCCACGAAACTGCGCAGCCAGCTTTCGGGTACGCGCATTCGTTGAAATCCTATCGGTTGAACTGCTGCAGGAAGCGCAGATCGTTTTCGTAAAAGAGTCGCAGGTCGCCAATGCCGTAGCGAAGCATTGCCAGACGTTCGATCCCCGAACCGAATGCAAAACCAACCCAGCGCTCGGGATCAAGCCCGAAATTGCGCACGACATTCGGGTGAACCTGTCCTGAACCGCTCACCTCCAGCCACCGACCGGCAAGCGGGCCATCGGGAAAGCGGATATCGATCTCGGCCGAAGGCTCGGTGAAGGGGAAATACGACGGCCGGAAACGCACATCGAGCGAATCACTTTCGAAAAAGCGTCGGAGAAAATCGGAGTACACGCTCTTCAGATCGGCGAAGCTGATGTCCTCGTCGATCCACAGCCCTTCGAACTGGTGAAACATGGGCGAATGCGTGGCATCGGAATCCACCCGGTAGGTCTTGCCCGGCGCGATCACCCGAATGGGCGGAGGATGCATGCGGGCATACCGCACCTGCACCGGCGAGGTATGCGTTCGTAGCAGAAGCCCCCCCTCGACATAGAACGTGTCGTGCATCGAGCGCGCGGGATGGTTTTCCGGGGTATTGAGCGCAGTGAAGTTGTAGAAGTCTTCTTCGATTTCCGGCCCGTCGGCCACATCGAAACCGATCGAGTGAAAGATGGCTTCAATCCGTGCAATGGTAAGCGTGATCGGGTGAAGCCCGCCGGCACCCAGCCCGCGGCCCGGAAGCGTGACATCAACCGATTCCTGCGCGAGACGCGCCTCGAGCTGGGCGCGTGCAATCTCGGCTTCGCGCGCGCTCACCAGCGCTTCGATCGCCTGCTTCGCCACATTCAGCTCTCGGCCAGCCGCCGCCTTCTGTTCGCCTGACAACGAACCGAGCGCTTTCATCCGCGCAGTGAGGCTTCCATCGCGTCCTAGAAAGCGCGCCTTGGCGTTGGCGAGGGATGTGGTGTCAGCCGACTCGGCAAGCGCGACGCGGGCCTGCTCGACGAGGTCGGACAGCGTTGAATCCATGGGGGTTCGACTCCTGAGACAGCTGTGGCCGGCACCCGTTGACGGGGCACCGGCTCTTCAACTGCTTCCGGCAAGACGATACGCAGGGTGCAAGGCGGCCCGGATCAAGCGGCCGCCTGCGATCCCCGCCAATCAAGCAGCGAGCGCCGCCTTGGCCTGGCCAACGATGGTGGCAAAAGCTGCCTTGTCATTGACCGCGAGTTCGGCCAGCACCTTACGGTCAAGACCGATTGCGGCGCGGTTCAAACCGTTGATCAGCCGGCTGTAGCTCAAGCCATGCTCGCGCGAGGCGGCATTGATCCGAGCGATCCAGAGCGCGCGAAACACGCGCTTACGATTACGACGGTCGCGATACGCATACTGGCCAGCCCGCATGACCGCCTGCTTGGCAATGCGGAACACATTGCCGCGGCGACCGCGATAGCCTTTGGCCAATGCCAGAACTTTTTTGTGACGCGCGCGCGCCGTGACTCCACGTTTAACTCGAGGCATCGCGCGCTCCTTATGCGTAAGGCAGCATGGCTTTTACGGAAGCCATGTTCGTGCTGTGCACGCCCTCGGTTCCGCGAAGCTGCCGCTTGTTTTTGGTGGTTTTCTTGGTGAGGATGTGGCGCTTGAACGCCTGTCCGCGCTTGACGCTGCCGGAGCCGCGCACGCGAAAGCGCTTCGCAGCGCTTTTCTTGGTTTTCATCTTGGGCATGATGCCGTCCGATTTCCTTTTAATGCCTTGCAAGGTGTCTGGCACGGCGCCAGAACTTGGTAACCCGCTTGGCTTCTTCACCCGCCCCCAGTGGAGGCGTTGGTGCACTGCCGATCGCTCCGAAACCCTGTGCTACTTCTTACGCTTCGGTGCGATCACCATGATCATCTGACGCCCTTCCAGCTTGGGCATCTGCTCGACCATGGCAACATCTTCAAGCTCGGTGCGGATGCGGTCGAGCAGCCGCACACCGAATTCCTGATGCGCCATCTCGCGGCCACGGAAGCGAAGGGTAATTTTCGCCTTGTCACCGTCTTCGAGAAAGCGCTTCACATTGCGCATCTTGACCAGATAATCGCCCTCATCCGTGCCCGGCCGAAACTTCACTTCCTTGACCTGGATGATTTTCTGTTTGAGCCGCGCGTCGTGGGCTCGCTTCTGTTCCTGATACTTGAACTTGCCGTAGTCCATCAGACGACAGACGGGCGGGACGGCGGTTGGCGCGATCTCAACCAGATCGACGTCTGATTCTTCCGCCATTCGCAGCGCCTCGCGGGTGCTGACGATGCCGATCGGCTGGTTTTCCGGGCCAATCAACCGGATTTCAGGAACAGTGATTTCGCCATTGATACGGTGCTCGCGTTCAGCGGCGATGGGCGCTTTTGTAACGATGCTGGGATCCTCCGGAACAAAAAACAAACGACCGTGCAACACGCAGGACGCCTGGGAGCCCGACCCGACAGCGCTCCGAGACGCTGTCGTGCCGGACCGGCATCACTTCGGCTGGCTTATCTTGTTTTCCACCTCAAGCGCCAGGCGTTCTGCGAACGCCGCGATCGACATGGACCCCAAGTCAAGCCCGCCGCGCGCACGCACGGCCACCATGCCAGCCTGACGCTCTTTATCGCCCACGACCAGGAGATAAGGCAGCTTCTGCAGGCTGTTTTCCCGGATTTTATAGTTGATCTTTTCATTCCGCAAATCGGACTCAACCCTAAACCCTTGTTTTTTCAGCGCTTGTGCAATATCGCGCGCGTAGTCCGCTTGAGCGTCGGTAATGGTCAGAATCATTGCCTGTACGGGCGCGAGCCACATGGGCAGTGCGCCGGCGTGATTTTCGATCAGGATGCCGATGAAACGCTCGAGTGAGCCGACGATCGCGCGGTGCAGCATGACCGGATGCCGGCGGGTGTTGTCTTCGGCTACATACTCGGCGCCGAGTCGCTGCGGCATATTGAAATCAACCTGCATGGTGCCGCACTGCCAGGGCCGGCCCAGCGCATCTTTCAGTGTGTACTCGATCTTCGGTCCGTAGAACGCGCCATCGCCCGGCGCGATCACAAAATCGACGCCCGAACGGCGCAGGCTCTCCATGAGCGCGTACTCAGCGCGATCCCAGAGCGCATCATCGCCCACGCGCTTTTCGGGACGCGTCGCGACTTTATAAAGAATTTGATCAAACCCGAAGTCGCGATAGACCTTGTGGAGCAACTCGGTGTAGGCCACGCACTCGTCGAGGATTTGTTCTTCGGTGCAAAAGATGTGGCCGTCGTCCTGCACAAAGCCGCGTACCCGCATGATGCCGTGCAGCGCGCCGGAGGGTTCGTTGCGATGACAGTGACCAAACTCACCGTAGCGAAGCGGAAGATCGCGATAGCTGCGCAACGATGAGTTGTAAACCTGCACATGCCCCGGACAATTCATGGGCTTCACCGCATAGTCGCGATTTTCTGAAGCCGTGGTGAACATGTTGTCCTTGTAGTTCTCCCAGTGGCCAGAACGCTCCCAGAGCGAGCGGTCGAGGATCTGGGGGCAGCGCACTTCCTGGTAGCCGTTGTCCTGGTAAACGCGCCGCATGTACTGCTCGACCTGCTGCCAGAGCGTCCAACCGCGGGGGTGCCAGAACACCATGCCCGGCGCGTTGTCCTGCATATGGAACAGGTCGAGCTCGCGACCAAGCTTCCGGTGGTCGCGCCGCTCCGCCTCTTCAAGCATGTGCAGATAGGCGTCCTGGTCTTCCTTCCTGGACCATGCCGTGCCGTAGATGCGTTGCAGCATCTCGTTGCGGGAGTCGCCGCGCCAATAAGCGCCGGCGAGCTTCATCAATTTGAAGACTTTGAGTTTGCCGGTCGAGGGCACGTGAGGCCCACGGCACAGGTCAATGAAGTTGCCTTCACGATAAAGACCGATCGGCTCGCCAGCGGGAATCGATGAAATGATCTCGGCTTTGTATTTCTCACCGATTGATTCGAAATACCTCACCGCATCGTCACGCTGCCAGACCTCACGCGACACGAGTTCGTCTTTCCGTGCGAGTTCGGCCATCTTGGCCTCGATCGCCTGGAGATCTTCGGGCGTGAAGGGCCGCTTGTAAGAAAAATCGTAATAGAAGCCGTTTTCGATCACCGGACCGATGGTGACCTGCGCATCGGGGAACAGCTCTTTCACCGCATAAGCGAGGAGGTGGGCGGTGGAGTGGCGAATGATGTCGACACCATCGGGCTCCCGATCGGTCACGATCGACAGCGTGGCGTCAGACTCGATGCGGTGCGAGGTATCGACCAGACGACCGTCAATACGCCCGGCCAGCGCGGCCTTGGCCAAGCCGGCACCAATCGAGGCAGCCACCTCAGCCACGGTGGGAGGGGCGGGAAACTCTCGGCGCGAGCCGTCCGGAAGCGTGATGGTGATCATGTTCACTCAATACGACTGAAACGGCCGCGATTTTCCGATAGAACTGCTCGTGCGCCAAACGGCTACGCGGCAGGGTGAAAAACGAAAGCCCAAGCAAATCGACGACTTGCCTGGGCTTTTTAATTGGTAGGCGCGATTGGACTCGAACCAACGACCCCCACCATGTCAAGGTGGTGCTCTAACCAGCTGAGCTACGCGCCTGCAAACCGAAATCATAGCAGAGGTCGCGCCGCGCTGAGCGGCACTGGGCTCTCAACCCGTTGGCGCCCCGGCATTTCGCCGCGCGCCCGACGGTTCAGCGAGCGTGATTCGCGAAAGCCACACCACAGGCACCAGGCCCACCAACACGATGAGAAGCGACGGCCAGGCCGCCTCGGCCAGTCGTTCATCCGCAGCAAAGTGATAGGCCACCACTGCCAGCGTGTCGAAGTCGAAGGGTCGCAGCACCAAGGTGGCAGGCAGCTCCTTCACGGAATCCACAAACACCAAGAGCGCGGCCACCGCGACGGTCCGCCGCATGAGCGGCCAATGCACCTCCCGCAACACGCCCCAAAACCCGCGCCCCAGGCTTCGTGCGCTCTGATCCATGGATGGACTGATACGACGCAACCCGGCATCGATCCCCTGGAATCCCACCGGGAAAAAGCGCACCGTGTAGGCGTAGAAAACGGCTGCCAAACCTCCGCCGATCAAGGGCATCTGCCAGCCGATCAGTTCGCCTATCCATGCCAACCCGCGCGACGTAAGCCCGGCAAGTACGAGGAGCCCCACGCCCAGCACCAGTCCGGGAATGGCGTAGCCGGTGTTGGCAAGCCCGATCGCCAGACGAACCCACCGTCCGCCCGAGACGCGCAGGGCATACGCACCGAGCAGGGCAAGCGGAACAACCAGCGCCGCCCCACCCACCCCGAGCAGCGCGGTATTGGCCACCCAATCGAGGAGCCGCGTATCCAGTGCCGATTCGCTGGCTACGCCGGTGGCGAGCAGCAGCACCGCCGGCACCACAAAGCCCAGCAACCCGGGCACGGCGCACGCCACAAAAGCCCCCCAGGCCCGCGCCCCGCGCAGCACCGTTCGCTCCGGTGCTTGCGTCGAACGCGCGTGAAATTGCATGCGTCCGCGCTGTACGCGCTCGATCCAGACGAGTGCCATGACCGCAACCAACAGCGCGAGCGCCAACTGCGCCGCGCCCGCACGGTCGCCCAGCGATTGCCACGCACGAAAGATTCCCGCCGTGAAAGTATCGACCGCGAAATAGCTTACGGTACCGAAATCAGCAAGCGTTTCCATGGTGGCCAGCGCAACGCCAGCCGCCACTGCAGGGCGCGCTACCGGCCAGGTGACGCGCCACCAGACTTCAAGCGGCCCCAGTCCAAGCGTCCTCGCGGCTTCGGCGAGCGACGCACTGCGCTCGGCAAAAGCGGTGCGCGCGAGGAGATACACATAGGGGTAAAGCGCAAGGCCGAGGCACAACGCTGCCGACGGCCAGCTGTGTACATCGGGGAACCAGTAGTCACCGATTTCCCAACCGGTTACACGCCGCAGCGCCGATTGCAAGGCCCCAGACGGGGCGAGGAAATCAGTGTAGGCATAGCCCATGACGAAGGCGGGCATCGCCATGGGAAGCACCAATACCCATGCAAGCACGCGCCGCCCCGGGAATTCGCACGCCGCAATCAGCCAGGCCGCGCCCACCCCCACGGCGAGCACGATCCCCACCACCGCTGCAGTGAGAAGAAACGTGGTGGCCGCATAGCGCGGCAGCACCGTCAAGGCCAGATGCGACAGCGTCGCCGTGCTCTCAAACATGCCGGCCAGCGCGAGGGCTGTCAGCGCGAGCGCCGGTGCCGCGAGCGCGAACGCAACCAGGATCGTGGCCGCTCCGACCGGCGCTCCTGAGGCCGCGCCAGGCCGTCGTCTTGACCATGCAGAGAACACCAGGCGTTTCCCGCGATAAACTATCCAAACGAGAATTATATGCATTCGCAATACGCCCCAGTCGCCCCGCCAGCTGCCGCCCTCACGGTCGACGACCTGTCCGTGGTGTTCGCGCGTGACGGCAAACGTCAACGCGTCCTCGACGGCCTGGGCTTTGCCCTCGCCCCGGGCGAGATCGGCTGCCTGCTCGGGGCCTCGGGCTGTGGCAAGTCCACGGCGCTCAGGGCCATCGCGGGCTTTGTCCGCCCGGAGCGTGGCACCGTTCGAATCGGTGACCGAACCGTCGTGGGGCCGGGCGCGTGGGTGGCGCCCGAAGCGCGGGCGACCGGCGTGGTTTTTCAGGACTACGCGCTGTTTCCTCATCTCGATATCGCTGCCAACGTTGCGTTCGGGCTACGCGGCCGATCTGCCCCCGAGCGCGAGGCGCGGGTTGACGAGATGCTGCGTCTCGTCGGGCTGGACGGCATGCGACGCCGCTTCCCTCACGAGCTCTCTGGTGGCCAGCAGCAGCGGGTGGCGCTGGCGCGCGCGCTCGCGCCGGCACCGTCGCTCCTTCTGCTTGATGAGCCCTTCTCGAGCCTGGACCCCGAGTTGCGCGAGCGACTCGCGCTGGAGTTGCGAGAACTGCTCAAGGCAGCGGCCATCACCACGCTTCTGGTCACGCATGATCAGCACGAGGCGTTTGCCATGGCCGACAGCGTCGGGGTCATGATCGATGGTCGAATCGCGCAGTGGGATACCCCCTACCGGCTCTATCACCGCCCGGCCTCGCGCGAGGTTGCAGATTTCGTCGGTCACGGCGCGTTTCTCCCCGGGCGGGTTCGGCAAGCGCAGGGCGAAGCGCAGATCGAAATCGAATTGGGCACGCTGCCGATCCTTGCGCGCAGCGATCAGGCGATCGCCTCAGCGGTAGCCGCACCCAGCGGTGAGGTGACGGTGCTTCTGCGCCCCGACGACGTGATCCACGACGACGCGAGCCCGGTGCATGCGCAGGTCATTCGCAAGGCGTTCAGGGGCGCTCAGTTCCTCTACACGCTCAGGCTGCCAAGCGGCGCGACCCTTCTTGCACTGGTGCCAAGCCATCATGACCATCCGGTTGGCGAGACCATCGGCATTCGCTTCGACGCGGATCACATCGTCACCTTCGCATCGCCAGACACGCTCCATGAATGACACCACCCACCAGACCGACTTGGCGGTCGCGCGGCACGGCCTTGGCGGCGCAACATCGCCTGCCCGCCGTTACCGGTCTGCACACCCCGGCAGCCACCTTGCGGCAATCGCCCTCGCCCTGCTCAGCGTCCCGTTCATCGCGGCCTCGGCCGCCGCCACCGGTTCGGTCCAGCACGATGCAAGCACCGGTATCGACTGGGTCGCCCTCGAGGGCTTCTCAATCGCTCGGACCGAGACCACCATCGGCCAGTTCCGCACATTCGTTTCCGCCACCCGGCTCACCACCCGAGCCGAACGTGATGGTGGCGGTTCGGTGTTTGAGGCGGGCTGGACCCGCAAACCTGGGTGGACGTGGGCGACACCCTACGGACCGCAATATCGTCCGGCCGACGACGAACCGGTCGCTCACGTCACCTATGACGAAGCCCAGGCTTTCTGCCGCTGGGCTGGCGGTCAGCTTCCGAACGACGCGCAATGGACGGCGGCGGCGTATCGCGAGCAACGCGCAACCCCACCCGCACCATTCGTGCGCGGACGCACCTACCCCTTTCCCACGGGTAACACCCCGGCGGGCGCGCAGTGCCTGGATGACTGCGGGTCGGAGTCGGCCCGCCGCTCGGTGCGGCACGGGGCGGCTCTGTCGCGCGGACTCGGCCATGCAGCCGTCAGCCAGACACCAGCTGGCGTGAACGGCCTGCACGACATGGGCGCGAATCTTTGGGAGTGGGTCGACGATCCCCCTGGGCTCGCTGGTCATGCCGAGCGCCTCACCCGTGGCGGCTCCTGGTGGTATGGCAGCGGCCCCATGCGGGAAGACCACCGTCAGAGCAAACCGGGCGACACCGCTGTGGTGTACATCGGGTTTCGATGCGCGAGGCTCGCGCGCTGAGAAGCCTGCGTTTCAGGCTGGCGCTGAGTGTGCCCGCAGCGCTGGATGCATCGGCTGCACGGCGGCGATAAAGGCCCAGGCCCCGCCGAGTGAAACCAGGGCAAGCACAGTAAAGCCCAGCCGGTAGTCACCCATCAGGTCGACGAACACGCCCGCCACAAGCGGCCCTGCAACCTGACCAATCGCCACCACCACCGCTGACACGCCCAGGATCATGCCAATCGAACGGCGTCCGAAATAGTCTGCGCGCATCGCCTGCATGAAGGGTCCGCGCACACCCCAGGCGGCGCCA
>JAGWXN010000035.1 GCA_018969885.1 Betaproteobacteria bacterium
GAACGGCGCGCGTCGGTCGCGCGCTTGCAATTCGGGCCTGAGCGCGCAATATACCGGTCGAACCCGGCGCAGACCCTCGGCGCGCCGGGGCCAACCGGTACGGTGCGCCCTGCGCTTGCCCCGCACCGCCTGGTTGACGCCCTCCGAGGCCACCCACCCAGGAACCATGATGTCCGTCTCCGATCTCACCACCGAACAGTTCGACGCCACCGTCGGCGGCAACGACATCGTTGTTGCCGACTTCTGGGCGCCGTGGTGTGGCCCGTGCCGCGGCTTTGCGCCGGTCTTCGAGAAAGTCGCCGGCGAAAACGCTGACGTCAAATTCGTCAAGATCAATACCGACGAGGAGCAGGAGCTCGCGATGCACTTCAGCATCCGCTCGATTCCCACGCTCATGATCTTTCGCGAGCAGGTGATCGTGTTTCAGCAGCCAGGCGCACTTTCTAAGGGGGCGCTCGAGGACATCCTCAGGCAGGTGCGTGAGCTCGACATGGCTGAGGTGAAGCGCGGCGCAACGCAGCACCAGGCGGGCGGCGCCAGTCACTGATCACGGCGCGGGGGCGGCTGAGAAAACGGTCGTGTGCGGCCTAGCCGGCCGCGACCGCCTGGCGCATCGCGGCAAACCCGTCAGCAAGATCGGCGATCAGGTCAGCCGGGTCCTCGAGCCCCACGTGCAGGCGGATGAGCGCGCCCCCGTCCCAGGGGCGGAGCGTGCGAATACCCGCTAGGCGGCCAGGCATGATGAGGCTTTCAAAGCCTCCCCATGAGTAGCCGATCCCGAAGAAGCGCCGGCCCTCGCTGAACGCCGCCGTGGCAGCGTTAAAGCCAGCGCCCAGGCCCCCGGTCGCGGCGGGGTCGATCTCAAACGAAAACAGTCCGCTTGACCCGGAAAAGTCACGCTGCCAAAGTGCATGCTGAGGATGCGAGCCAAGCCCCGGGTGCAGAACGCGCCGGACCTCGGGGCGGGTTTCCAGCCAGCGCGCCACGGCGAGCGCGTTGTCCTGATGCCGGCGCATGCGCACATCGGCTGTGCGCAAGCCGCGAAGCACCAGAAAGGCGTCGTCGCCGCCCACACAGACGCCCATTTGCTTGACGGCCGACCACAGCTGCGACCAGAGCGCTTCCCGCACCACGACCGCGCCCATCAGCACGTCGGAATGACCGCTCCAGTATTTGGTAAGCGGTAGCACCGACGCATCGACCCCCCAGTCAAAGGGACGGGCGAAGACGGGTGATGCCCAGGCATTATCGACCGCGGTGAGAATGCCCCGCGCCCGCGCGAGTGCGCAGAGGGCGGGCACATCCTGCACCTCGAACGTGTAACTGCCCGGGCTCTCGAGATAAATCATGCGCGTGCGCTCGCGCAGCTTCGGTGACAAGTCCTCAGCCGAGGTCGCGGGGTCGTAGTACTCAACCGCCACCCCCATGCGGGTCATGAGGCCATCGCAGACCGCCCGGGTGGGCCCGTAGGCTGAGTCAGGCACCAGCAGGTGGTCTCCGGGCTGGAGCAGGGCGAGGAACAGCGTGCTGATCGCGCTGAGCCCGGAGGGCATCAGCGCAGCGCGGCAGTCATGGCCGGCGCCCTCGATCTCGCACAGCGCGTCCGTAAGGGCCATCGTGCCGGGCGTGCCACCCACGCCGTAGGACGTGACATGGCGAACGCCTTGAGCGCCTCTGCGGCCAGCGGATTCGGCCTCGGACAGCGAGTCGAACAGCACGGTGGAGGCGCGATAGACCGGCATGCTGGCGATGGCGGCCGGCGCGTCGACATGGCGTCCGGAACCGACGATCCGAGACGCGGGCTGCGTAGCGGTGAGCGATGACGGGCCTGGCTCCGGGGAGACGGACGGCGCGGAAGCGGGCTGCGAGGAGGCGGGCGTGTTCATCCGCCCGATTTTACGGCCACACGACAGTTAACGGATCATTTCGGGACGCGTGCGCGACCGCGGCACGCGCGATTTGCGACGACGGTGAGGCAGGAGATGGCGCGCCCGGCGCGGATCGAACGCGCGACCCCTGGCTTCGGAGGCCAGTACTCTATCCACTGAGCTACGGGCGCATTGCTGCCAGACTCGGCAGCAGCGGAGCGCGAAGGATACTCGGTTTCCGCGCGCCCGTCACGGACACGCGTCGACCGCACTCACGTTTCCCGTTACAATTGAAAGCTTTGATTTTCACCGCCAGGGCCGCCCCATGAGCGCAGACCACGACACCCCCATCAAGACCCCGAAGCAGCTGATCACGGTCATCGTGCTGTCCTTTGTTGTGCCCATCCTCATCATCGTGCTGTTGGTGAAGTATGTGGGTACAGGCAAACGAACCGGCGCGGGCACGCAGTCCATGAGCGCTGACTCCATCGAGGCCCGCATCAAACCGGTGGCGGGCTTTGAGCTGATCGATGCCAGCGCGCCGCGGGCCCTCAAGTCGGGCGAACAGATCTACACCGCCCAGTGCGCAGCCTGCCACGCGGCCGGCGTCGCGGGCTCACCGAAAACCGGTGATGCAGACGCCTGGAAGGCTCGGATCGACACCGGTCTTGAGGCGCTGGTCACGGCTGCACTGAAAGGCAAGGGCGCCATGCCTGCGCAAGGCGGGGGCGCGGCCTCCGACTTCGAAATCCTGCGCGCAGTCGTGCACATGGCGAACGCCTCGGGTGGCAACCTCACTGAGCCCCCGCCGCCTGCTGCACCGGCCACGAAGTAATTGGCGCGCCTGGCGGGCTGGGCCGTACGCCCACCCGCTCGAGGGCCAGTCACTCGAAGCCCAACCGGTCCTCGACCATCGGGTCCATGCGTGTCCGCTGAGACCTGCCAGGTTTTCCTGACCGGCATCGGCCGCGCTATTTCGGTGTCCGTGCAGCGCCCAGCAGATCCTTGAGCGCACCTAATCGCGCGCGCGCGGTTTCATTGCTCACGGTTGCACGCGACCCCGACGCACCACTCGACAGATCCATCTCCGCGATGAACCGGGACGGCTCCTGAGGCAGCGACTGCCGCGCTCGCGAGCGCTCCCGGCACCAGCTGAGCGTCAGGCTCCGCTCGGCTCGGGTGATCGCCACATACATGAGGCGGCGCTCCTCCTCGATGCGTGCGTCCTCGACCGCGCCCCGCGCGGCAGTCGGCGCCTCGGCGCGGCTGGCCACCTCGGTCCCGGCTGTCTCGGCCTCGGCCTCGGTCTCGCGTGCGCCGAGATGCGGCAACACCCCCTCCTCGCAGCCCACCACAAACACATGCGGGAACTCGAGCCCCTTCGAGGCATGGATGGTGGTGAGGCGTACCGCGTCAGCCTCGGCATCGCGCCGATCAAGCTGCGACAAGATCGCGATCGATTGTGCGAGCTGGGCGAGCGTCGCCTCCTCCTCCTCGGCGCGTTTTTTCACCCAGTCGCAAAAGTCACACACGTTGCGCCAGCGGGTGGCAGCGGTCTTTTCATCCTGGCTATCGGTGAGCCAGCCGCGGTAATCGATCGCAGCGAGCAGATCATCGAGCACCGGGCCGGCGGGTTCGCGCGCCGCCCGCCAGTTGATGCGGTTGATGAACTCACCAAACTCGCGCAGCGTCTGCAGTTGCCGCGCGGCCAGTCGGGATTCGAATCCGGTTTCGAACAGCGCTTCGAACATCGAAATCTGTCGTGAGCCCGCGTAATCGCCAAGCGCGGTCAATGTAGCCGTGCCGATACCGCGCTTAGGCGTGGTGGCCGCGCGGATGAAAGCCGGATCATCGTCATCGTTGGCAATCAGCCTGAGATAGGCGATCAGGTCGCGGATCTCGGCGCGTTCGAAAAAGGACTGGCCCCCCGAGAGTACGTAGGGGATGTTTTCCTTGCGCAGCCACTGCTCAAACACCCGTGACTGATGATTGCCGCGATACAGAATCGCATAGTCACGCCAGGCGGCGCGTCGCTCAAAGCGGTGCGCATGGAGCCGCATCACCACCGATTCGGCCTCCGCTTCCTCATTGGCACACGGCACCACCTGGATCGCATCGCCGGTGCCGTGCTCGGACCACAGCTTCTTCTCATGCAGCTTCGGGTTGTTGGCAATCAGCCGATTGGCGGCGCCGAGGATCGTGAGGCTAGAGCGATAGTTCTGCTCGAGCTTGAAGAGCTTCAACGCCGGAAAATCGGTCTCCAGCCGGCGCAGATTATCGAGTGTTGCGCCGCGCCAGCCGTAGATCGCCTGATCATCATCGCCCACCGCGGTGAATGCCGCTCTCGGCCCGGTGAGGAGCTTGAGAAGTTCGTATTGCGCGGCGTTGGTGTCCTGGTATTCATCGATCAGCAGATAACGCAGACGCTCGCGCCAGCGCTGCGCAAGATCAGCGTGTTCGGACAGAAGCTTCACCGGCAGCAGGATCAGGTCGTCGAAATCAACCGCCTGGTAGGCGGTGAGCGTAGCGGCATGCTCGCGCCAGGCGCGAGCCATCGCGTGCTCGGCGGCCGTGCTCGACTGGTCAGCCGCCAAATCAGGATCGAGCAGCGCATTTTTCCAGAGCGAGATCTGGTGCTGAGCGTGGCGAATCAGCTTTCGGTCGGTGGTGGCGAGCGCGCCGGCGAGAATGCCCGCGCAATCATCGGAATCCAGAATGGAGAAACTTCGCTTGAGCCCCAGTCGCTCACCGTCCTGCCGCAAAATTTGCATGCCCAGCGAATGAAAAGTGCTCACCAGCGGTCGCCGGCCCTTGGGCAGCGTGATGATTTTCTGCAGCCGCTCGGCCATTTCCTGAGCAGCCTTGTTGGTGAACGTGATCGCACCGATAGCCTCGGGTGCGAAACCACTCTCGATCAGATGCACCATCTTGTGCGTGATCACGCGGGTCTTGCCGCTTCCGGCACCCGCCAGCACCAGGCAGGGCCCATCCAGGTGGCGAATCGCCGCGCGCTGCGCGTCATTGAATGTTGCCGACATCGGATCAGATTTCTGCAGGATCGACTTCAAGCTGCCAGCGGGCTCGGGTCTTCAGCTCGCGAAGGCGCGCGAGCCAATGCGGCAGGAACGCATGAAGCGCCGGTCGGGCCGTCGCCTCGACCAGCAGTTGGGCGCGCTCTCGCCCCTTGAGGCGGGCAAGCGGCATCGGCACCGGGTCAAAGAGCTGCACCGGTGCATCGGGGTCGGCGGTACGCAACGGGTCGGCGAGTTCGCGCGCTGCGGTGAGAAAGGCGAGCGCCTCATCAAGCGTACCGGCATCGGCACGCAGCAAGGCCTGATGGGCAAAGGGCGGCATCGCCGCCTCGCGCCGCTCGACCAAGAGCGCATCGGCAAAGCCGCTGTAGTCGTGGCGCTTCAGGAACTCAAAGAGCGGATGCGTGGGGTAGCGCGTCTGCACCAGCACGTGGCTCGACGACACCTCACGGCCGGCGCGCCCGGCGACCTGCATGAGTGTGGCAAACAGCCGCTCGGGCGCACGAAAATCGGCGCAGAAGAGACCGGCATCACCATCGACCACCACCACCAGGCTCAGGCGCCGAAAATCGTGGCCCTTCGCGAGCATCTGGGTACCGACCAGCAGATCGACTTCGCCGTCGTGAACGGCGGCGATCAGTGCCTGGGCAGCCCCCCGGCGAGCGGCGACATCGCGATCGAGCCGGGCAATGCGCTGGCCGGGGAACTGCGAAGCGAGCTCCTCTTCCAGCCGTTGCGTGCCGCGCCCGAGACCAGCGAGCCCAAGGTTGCCGCACTCCGGACAGGCGCGTGGTACGGGCGAGGCGCCCCCGCAGTGGTGACAGACCAGCTGGTACCGGGGGGGACGCGGTCCGCCCGCTGCGGCCCGGTGCAGCACCCGCCAGGCCGAGCACTCGGGGCAGCCGCTCAGCCAGCCGCAGGCGTCGCACCCCAACACCGGTGCATAGCCACGGCGATTGATGAATACCAGCGCCTGCTCGCCTCGGGAAAGCGTCTCGGCGATGGCGGTCTGAGCTTGCGGAGCGAGCGCAGAATCACCTCGTAAGCCACGCACATCAATGAGTTGTAATTTCGGTAAAGCCCCGCCACCGATCCGGGATGGCATCTCGAGCAGCCGGTATCGGCTGCGCCGTGCCGCCCGCCAGGTCTCGATCGATGGCGTCGCCGACCCCAGCAGTACCGGCACGCCGCACTCGCGCGCGGCGGCCACCGCGAGGTCGCGCGCCGAGTAATGAAGTCCGTCCTGCTGCCGGTAGGAGGCGTCGTGCTCCTCGTCGACCACGATCGCGGCAAGGCCCGGGAGGGGTGTCAGCACGGCCAGCCGGGTGCCGATCACGACCCTCGCCCGCCCCTCGACTGCGGCGAGCCAGGCCCGCGCACGCTCGGCTTCCCCCAGCCCACTGTGCAACACCGCCACCGACTGCGCCGGAAAGCGCCCGGCGACCAGGCCGGCGAGCTGTGGGGTCAGCGCGATCTCCGGCACCATGAGAAGAAGCTGCGCGTCCGGCCGGGCCGCGAGGATGGCTTCAAACCACCGCAGATAGACCTCGGTTTTGCCGCTACCAGTCACGCCGTGAAGCACCGAGACGCTGAAGCCACTCGACGCGCAGAGCGCATCGAGCACGCGCTGCTGATCGGCCCCCAGCGGCTGGCCGGCCGCTGACCGGCTGGCGACTGCGCGGGGGGTCGGTCGGTCAGACGCAGTGAGCGGAGCCGCAGACGTGGGATCTCGGTGTGCGACCGCGGGCTCGGCGCTTCGTGGGTCGCCCGCGCCAGCGACTTCGACTGCGCTCGGGCTCGCCCCGATACAGCCCCCCTCGCCCACCCCGCGACCCGCGCGGCGCGCCCGCGCAAACGCGCTCGATCGCGCTTTCGGCGAGGGCGGCGTACGCAGCGTCCTCGGCACAGCCAGCAACGCGAATTCACCCACCGACCGATGGTAGTACCCGGCCGCGAAACGTAGCAGCGCAAACCAGCTCGTCGGCAACGCCGGCGCATCCTCGAGACGGAACTCGATCGCCTTCAGCCGCTCGGGCGCCAGATCGCTCTGGGCGCAGAGTTCGAGCACGAAACCGATCCGCCGGCCGGTCCCCCAGGGCACCTGCACCCAGTCCCCGGGCGCCAGCCGACCGGCGAGCGCCGACCCGATCCGGTAGTCGAACCAGGGCGCAATCGGGACATCCAGGGCGATCCGCGCAATTCCCGGATCAGCGGCGAAACCAGAATTCACTTTAAGTTTGAGGCTTAATCCGAGACCCTTGAAGGGGAATTCCAGCTCATCAACAAAAGCTGTGGATAACTCTGTGGGTAGCTACCGAATAGCACCGCCAAGTGCTTGTCAAACCTTGATCTGGAGTCGGTTGCCCGTTTTTTGCGCAATTCTACGCTCTTTTAAATCAATCACTTAGCGAAGGGGGCCTGCCGCAGGGAGACGGCCATGCACGCAGCTCGGGAATGCCCCGCCACTGTGCATAAGTCAGCGGCCACCCGCTCGCAAACCCTGATTTTTCGCGCCTTGGCGAGGCGCGCCGCCACGCGCTCGCGACTAAAGTGAGGACGCGCTCGCGCCGCGACGCCGTTGTTCCTTGCTGTACGCGTGTACGGCCTCTACCAGCGCTGTGACCGACTCGGGCGGCGTGAACTGGGAAATGCCATGGCCCAGATTGAACACATGGCCGATTCCGGCCTGCGGCACGCCGAAACTTTCGAGCGCCTTCAGCGCTTCGCCTCGGATTTGCTCCGGGGCAGCCATCAGCACCATGGGGTCGAGATTACCCTGGATGGCACACCGCGCCCCCACGCGGGCACGCGCCTGACCAAGGTTCACCGTCCAGTCGACCCCCACACCGTCGCAGCCCGTGGCAGCGATTTCCTCCAGCCAGAGTCCGCCCCCCTTGGTAAACACAATCACCGGCACCTGGACACGACGCGTGCCGACCACCCGGCCGCTGGCATCGACCTCGGGTTCGTCGCGCTCGCGCCGCAGGCGATCAATCACCTGCCGGATCGGCCCCAGCGAAAATTTCTGGAATGCGCCATCAGCCAGCGCGCCGCCCCAGGAGTCAAAAATCATGAGCGCCTGCGCGCCCGCCTCGACCTGGGCGTTGAGGTAGTCGGCCACCGCCTGCGCATTAACCTCGAGGATGCGCTTCATGAGGTCGGGGCGACGGTAAAGCATGCTCTTTACCTGGCGGAAATCATCGCTGCCGCCGCCTTCGACCATGTAGCAGGCGAGCGTCCAGGGACTGCCCGAAAAGCCAATCAGGGGAACCCGGCCACCCAGCGCGCCGCGGATCGTACTGACGGCCTTCATCACGTAGCCGAGCGAGTCAGCAGGATCGGGCGAGGCGAGCCCCGCCACGGCCGCCTCATCCCGAACCGGGCGTTCGAATTTCGGGCCCTCGCCCTCGGCAAAATAAAGCCCCAGGCCCATGGCGTCGGGCACGGTCAGAATGTCCGAGAACAGAATCGCGGCATCAAGCGGATAGCGATCAAGCGGCTGCAGCGTCACCTCGCAGGCCAACTCGTGGTTCTTGCACAGGTTGAGGAAGCTCCCCGCGCGAGCCCGCGTGGCGTTGTACTCGGGCAGGTAGCGGCCCGCCTGGCGCATCAGCCAGATGGGGGTGTATTCGGTGGGCTCGCGGCGCAGCGCGCGCAGGAAGGTATCGTTCTTAAGGGGGGACATCGAATGAGGGCTCCTGGCTCTGACTCGGTTTGGGCTGGGTCCGGGGCTCGGTTCGGGGGTTCGATTCAGGTTGGATTGGGGCTCGTACCCTTAACCAATCACGAGTTCGATCAGTTGCGGGCCCGGCTGTGACATGGCTCGGCCGAACAGTCGGGCGAACTCGCTCAGATCATCCGTGCGCGCGGCTTCCAGCCCCATGCCACGCGCCATGGCGACAAAGTCGAGCGTGGGGCGATCGAGCGTGAGCATGTCGGTGGCGCGGCGGCCTGGCGTTCCGGCACCCACTCCCGCAAACTCACCACGCAGGATCTGGTAAGCGCGATTGGCCATGATCACCACGGTGACATCAAGCGCTTCGCGCGCCATCGTCCAGAGCGCCTGGATGGTGTACATCGCGCTGCCGTCGCCTTCGAGCGCGACCACCTTGCGATCGGGCGCGGCAATGGCGGCGCCCACGGCGCACGGCAAGGCAAAACCAATCGAGCCGCCCATCACCGAGAGCCAATCGTGGGGCGCGGCACCCGCGGTGGGCGGGCCGAATGACCGCCCGGTGGTGACCGCCTCATCAATTACGATGGCGTGCTCAGGAAGATGGGCGGCGAGCACCGCGGCGATTCCGTCCGAAGTCGGGCGGCCGGTCGGCAGTGCGCCCGTATCGATCGTCCGCCGCGAGGCCACATGCGCGGGCGCGAGCGCAGAGGCCCCCAGCTCGGCCGCCAGTGCCGCAAGCGCGGCCCGGCCATCGTGTTCGGGCTCTGTGAGCGTGATGAAGGCGCAGCCCGCCGGCGCGAGCCTGCGCGGCTTGTCGGGATACGCAAAAAAAGCAATCGGCGCACGGGCCCCCACCAGCACGATTTGTCTGAAACGGGCGAGCGCGGCGACCGTGGGGTCGACCGCATAGGGCAATCGGGCAGCCGACACCCTGCCCGCTCCCCGCGACAGCTTGGCGGTATAGAACTCGGTCATGAGCGTACAACCGGTGCGAGCCGCGATGCGTCCCGCGTCGGTGAGCGCCTCGTCGTCGAGCGCGCCGGCACCCAGGAGCAGCAGCGTATCGGGCCCGGAGAGCGCCCGCGCGGCAGCGACCACCGCCGCCGACTCAAACGGCCGATAGGCCACAGCGGGTCGCATCGAATCCGGTGCGAGCGGTGCCTGCCCAGCGGGCAGCTCGCCCCAGGCCGCATCGGCCGGGAGCGCGAGTGTGGCGATCTGACCCGGGGGCGTGGCGGCCGCGTCGATCGCAGCCAGCGCATCGGCACGCAGCGTGTGGGCCGAGCGGGTGGTGCGCACCCAGCGGGAAACGACCCGACCAAGCGCCTCGATATCGGAGGTGAGCGGCGAGTCGTTGGCGAGATGATCGGTGGCGTGGTCGCCCACGATGTTGACGATGCCCGAGCGTGCCCGCCGCGCGTTGTGAAGGTTGGCGAGCCCATTGCCCAGGCCGGGGCCCAGGTGAAGCAGCGTGGCGGCGGGCTTGCCGGCAATGCGGTAGTAGCCGTCTGCCGCGCCTGTGACCACGCCTTCGAACAGACCCAGCACGCAGCGCATGCGATCGATCCGGTCGAGCGCCGCAACGAAATGCATCTCGGAGGTGCCGGGGTTGGTGAAGCAAACCTCCACGCCGCCGGCAAGCAGCGTGTGGACCAGATCGTCAGCGCCGTTCAATTGGAGATCTCCCTGACCGGTCCGCTACGATGGCGGCCGGTTTCATCGACCCGCATGTTACGACGGATTGCTGCAAAGCGGCCGGCAGCGGAGCGCGAGGCTCGCGCTGCCGGCGAAACGGCGCGGGGTCGATCAGCCCGAGGTCGAGGCCCGATCGGCCTTCGCAGCGTATGGCACACGGGTCAGGTGGGCCTGGCAAAGCGCAGGTCGACGGAAAGATTCTGTTCCTTACCCGAGAGCGACAAGAGGCCAGCCACGCCGGTGAGCGAGCTAGGCAGCGAGCCAAGCCCTTAAAACCCAGGTTAAATCAGAGCTCACGAAACCGTTGATCCTGAGGGCCTTGCCGCAGCCGCTTCGCTCGGCTCAGGATCGTCCTCGGGCGGGCCGTCCTCAAGCCGCTCAAATTGCTGCAGCGACACCAGGTGTGCATAAATAGATGACAGCCATCCCGCACTCCGGAGCTCAGAGAGCTTCGCATCGGGAAGACCATCGAGCCGCTCTTCGTTGATCACGTAGCAGCCATTGACTTCCAGCGTTTCGTCGCCCCGCCGCGCCCGCACGGCGAAGGGCGTGAACAGGTTGCGGGCAGCGAGCGCGCGGCAAAACACATCGGTGCGAAGCTGCATCTCGCGGATCTGCTGTAACCACTGCCGGGCCTGCTCCAGCGCCTCGGTCGGTGCGCCCTGCGCATCAAAAAGCCGCGCCCCCTCGGTGAGCGAGACGAGTTCGCTTGCCGCATCGATACAGACCGCAAAACGCTCAGCCTCGCCCTCCCCTGCGGCACGCGCGAGCGCAAATGGATAGGCCCGAATCACGGCGGGCACATACGAGGCCAACCAGCTGCCGTCGATATCGACGTAGACGTTTTCACCCTCGCGAAGGCCGAGAAGCGCCATCGGACGAAAACTGTCGATCGCCGGATCCTCGACAAACACAATGGGATAGAGCGCGGCTGCCCGGACCATCTCGGCCTGCATCAGCGCCGACATGTGGACGCCTTTCGCAAACTCGAAACCGGTCTGCGGCCGAACGCGGAGCGCCGCATGTCGTTTGGAATTGAGCGCAACCAGATCGCGGAACATGATGGGGGCTCCGGTCAGTTGCGCGTGGCGGGCTCGAACGGCAGGGCGTTATCGAGCCAGTCATCGGATTTGAGTACGCCACGGCGACGCGAAAACGCGTCGGCCTCGGCACGTCGCTGGGACAATCGAATCAGCGCCCGCACCCAGAGCCCGCGAAACGGCAGGTGAAGGCGCGCGGCGCCTGCCACCAGCGCACGCGCCGGCGCCGACAGGAAGCGCTTGACGAGGCCGTCTTCGGCGCTCACAAAAACCGACACGCTTCCCGGGTCACCCTGTCGGCCGCACCGGCCCGCGAGCTGCCGGTCGATGCGCCCCGATTCATTGGTCTCGGCGATGATCACATGGAGCCCGCCTTGCGCAGGCACGCCTTCGCCCAACCGGATGTCGGTGCCTCGTCCGGCCATGTTGGTGGCGATCGTGATGCGGCCGGGCTCGCCGGCTCGGGCAATGATGCGCGCTTCCTCGGCGTGCCGGACCGCGTTCAGCAACTCGAATGCGAGCCCGCGCGCGCCCAGAAGCGCAGCCAGCGTCTCGCTCGATTCCACGCTCCGTACACCCACCAGCACTGGCTGGCCGCGCTCATGCAAGGTCACAATCTGCGCCACCACCGCCTGCCACTTGCGCCCTGCGCTTTCGAAGAGCCGCGGCGCGCTGCTGCGGGTAAGTCGCGGCCGGTGCGTGGGAATCGGCATCACCCCCAGGCGATAGATTCGCCAGAACTCCGCCGACGCTTCGCGACCGGTGCCGGTGGTGCCCGCCAGCCGCGGCATGCGCCGAAAAAAAGTCTGAAAACTCATCTGACCCAGCGACTCATTCGGATCTGTGACATCGACCCCTTCGCGCGCCTCGATCGCCTGGTGGAGGCCCGCTGTGAGGGTGCGGCCCGGGGTCATGCGGCCGGTGAACTCATCGAGCAGCACCACCTTGCCGTCGTCAACCAGATATTGGTGACCGCGAAGGATGAAGTGGCGAACGGTGAGCGCCTGACGAAGGAGCTCTTCGCGGCGCGGCTCGGCGCGCCACACCACGCCGAGCTCTGCCGCACGCGCGGTGAGCGCCGCGCGCGCGCCTTCGCGAAGCATCACGGTGCGCTGCCTGCGAAGGAGCTCATAGTCGCGCTCTTCCACCAGCTGATCGGCGATGGTGGACACCAGCCGCGCTGCATCGGCAAGACCCAGGTCGCTTCGCGGTGCCGACAAAATGAGCGGCGTCACCGCCTCATCAATCAGCACGTTATCGGCCTCGTCCACAATCACCGTGTGCAACCCGCGCACCTGAATCTGCGGCGCCTGCGCATCCGGGGGAACCGTACCGAGCCAGCGCCGGAAGGCAAGCCGCTGCGGATCATGGCCTGCCCGGGCGGCCAACTGATCACGCAGAAAATCAGCGAGCATTTCCTTTGCGGTGAGATAGACCACATCAGCGCCATAGCGGGCCAGGCGCTCATCCGGTTTGTCGGTCGAGACCACCGCCGCCACCCATACCCCGCAGCGCTCAAAGAGCGGCGACATGTCCTCGGCATCGCGCGCAGCGAGATAGTCGTTGGAGGTGACAAGGTGACAGGGCTCGCCACTCCAAGCGGCCAGAACCGCCGCGAGCGCTGCGGTCAGCGTCTTGCCCTCGCCCGTGGCCATCTCGGCAAGCCAGCCGTGATGAAGCGCAAGCGCTCCCATGAACTGCACCGGATAGGGTCGCATGCCAAGCGCGCGGTACGCGGCCTCGCCGATGGCGGCAAGCGCCTCGATCCGCTGGCCACCCGCTTCAAGCGGATCGCGGCGGACCGCCTC
Organism: Betaproteobacteria bacterium; assembly: GCA_018969885.1. The sequence goes on from JAGWXN010000035.1 coordinate 13,120, forward strand.
GCGCAGCATGCGCATCCGTTCGGTGAGCGCCGCCTCATCCAGGCTCGAGACGGCCGCGCAGGCAGCGGCCACCTTCAGCGCATCGCGATGCAGTCGCCGTGCGTGTTGCGGCAGGCGGCGCGCCAAGCCACGGGCGGCGTGCGCGAGCGCATCGGCACCCTCGGGCAGCTTCTTCGCGAGCGGAAGCGGCGGTGGCACGAACCCCGCGGGCACACCCAGACGCGACGAGAGTGCAGTGGCGGCATCCATCGTCAGACCCTGAACCTGCGCTGCAAAAACTGGCGGACACCGCGTTCCCATTGCAGGAGAAGCGGTGCATCGTCGAGCGTGAGGCGGATCGTGCCAAGCCGGCCATGCGCGAGGCCCAGGCCGTCGCCCAGCGACTCGATCGGCAGCATTGCCTGAATGCGGAAGAACGGTTCGGCCGCGGTGAGCCCGTTCTGGTCGGATGCGCTTACCGCAATATCGCCCCCCCCGGCGAAGCCCAGCGCTCTAGAGGGCAATGTCCCGGTCTCAAACGGCACGATCTTCGCCTCGGGCGCCACGATGTTCAGGTGCTCCTGCCCGCGCAGGCGTAGCTCCACCTGATGCACGCGGTTATCGAACAGATGGGTCGCCACCTGCGGCAGCACCGCCACAAACCGCCAGCTACCCGGGTCGACGATCGCGCCAAGCGGCGCACCGCGCGCCACCCAGCGCCCCAGCCCGGTGTCGAGGTCGGGTGCGCTCCAGATGCCGTCGATGGGCGAGGTGACAAGGAGCGCCGCGCGTTGTCGCTCGAGCTCGGCGATCACCGACTCCACCGCCTCGCGCTGATGGCGTAAGGGCATCAGGTCGGCCACGGAGAGCGACGTAGCGCGAAGCTCCTGCGCGAGCAATTGCTCGCGCTGCAGGAGCGCTGCCCGCAGATCGAACAGGAGCTCCGGGCTCTCAAGCCGCATCAGCGGCTCCCCCCGACGCACGCTCGCACCGGGGAGCGCCATCAGTTCCACCAGGAAACCGGGTGATTCGGAATTGAGCTGGCGATAGACGCTCGCCTCGAGCACGCCCGAGGCCCGAATCCGATCGGGCATCGGCAGCATCGAAAGCGGCACGATGATGACGGCAGCCACCAGCATTGCAAGGGCCAGCGTGCGCGCCCGGTAGTGGTGAAGGCGCGGACTGGTGGTGAGAAATTTGAGGAATTTCCAAAGCGGCACCACCACCACGGTAAAGCCAAGAATCCAGGCAAGTGCCACGCCCAAGTCGAGGTATTCGCCCGCAATGAAGAACACGATGGTCGCCATCAGCATCAGCCAATAGACAATGCTGGTGACGCCATAGAGCGGCAGGAGCCATGCCTCGGTGAGCGTGCGGGCCGCGGGCTTTCCGTTGGGCAGGGCCAGCAGAAAGCGCTCGCCCAGATAACGAAGCTGCTCGCGCGAGCGCTGGAACAGATTCGGCACATCCAGAAAATCGACCAGCATGTGGTAGCCGTCGAAACGAAGCAGCGGATTCAGGTTAAAGAGGAGCGAGGACACGCTCGCCACGAAAATCACGTTGTAGGCAATGGCATTGACCGCCCCCGGCGCGGTATGGGCCCAGAGAAGCGCCGCCACGGCTGCCACGCCCAGCTCGGCAATCACGCCGGCAGCGCCCGTGAGCAGCCGCTCGCCGCGGCTTCTGAATCCCCAGCTCGCGGTAGCGTCCACATAGGGCATGGGCGCAAAGATGAGCAGCATCACGCCCATCTTGTGCACCTCACCGCCGTAGCGCTTGCAGACCGCTGCATGGCCGAATTCATGCACCACTTTCGCGATGATGAAGCCCACGTAGAGAAGCGGCAGGTTGCCCGGCGCAAGCAGACCTGCACTTTGACTGAACAGCGAATCGGCCGAGTCGATCAGCGCCTTGCCCGCCACCGCGAGGAGCACGAGATAAAGCACCGCACCGATCGGCCCGAACAGCACCCGGATGAGCGGCATGGCGGCCGCGAGCATCCGGTCAGGATCAAGGATAGGAATCTTGATCGCGAGAAAGCCCATCAGGAGCGCCTTGGTCTCCTGCCGGCGGCGCTTGGCATAACGCTCGAAAAGGCTTGCACCCGCGCTCGACCGATCGAAGTTAAGCAGGTTCGATAGATTCAGCTGACCGAGAAGCTGCACTACCTCTTCCTGGGTGAGCGCGGTGTCGGGGTCGGCTTCCAGCGTGAGCATCCACGCGTCTTCAATCGTGCGGTCAAGCGATAACCGGCTCACAAACGCCCAGGCCTCACCGCTCACCCGAAACCAGTCGGAGGAGAGCGTGTCGCGCAGCATCACCCAGGTGTCGCCGCGAAAGGTCTGACGGTGCGCCCGCACGCTTGAGCGCAGCTCCACCCGCACCTTCGCCACGCGGTGCCAGGAGTCGCTGAACGTTCGGGAGGCGGGATCGTCCATGCTCATTGGGGCGCACTCAGATCCAGAACAATTGTCTCAGGTAACGCACTGTGCGGTAGGTGAGCAGCCAGATGATGCTCCGCTCGCCCGCCTCAAGCCGGGCACTGCCGCCCATGCCGGGTCGCCACCACGGCTGAAAATCAGCTTCGATCCGAGCCCGCGCGAGATAGACGTTACGCCCTTCGCGCATGGTGGAGGCCGGATCGATTCGCTCGACCACCATCGGATAGCGCAGATCGGGGCGGCCCACGAAGGCGAACTCGCCCCGCATGCCGATCGATACTTCGTGCACATCGGCCTGATCGATCTCGAGTTCGACATAGGTGTCGCCGGTGTGCGCGAGCTTCACCAGCATGTCGCCCTTTCGTACCGGTGCGCCGAGATTTTTCTTGAGCTCGCCCTCAACCACCACGCCTGCAAATGGCGCGCGCAGTTGCGCATGCGCGAGCTGGTGCCGGATGAGTTCGAGCTTGGAGTTGGACTGTTGCTGACGGGCAGCCGCAATCTGCATATCGGCCAGTTGCCGGGCGGCCTGCGCTTTTTCCGCCTCGCGCGCATAGCGGATGGCATCTGCCGCCGCCATTGCCTCTTCAAGCACTAGCTCCCGTGTATCGAGTTCCACCATCAACGCGCCTGTGCGGACCGCATCGCCCACCTCGATATGGGCGCTCCGCAGATAGCCGTCAAACGGCGCCGGGATGAACAGAATGTCCTTGCTGCGAAGCGCGATGGGCGTGTGGATACGGTACGGCCAGGGCAGGATCGCGAGGAGTGTGATGAGAACGGCCAGACCCACGCCGGCGAGCTTCCAGGCCGTGTAACTGGGCCCCAGCATCAGGTCGCGCCAGGCGACCAGCCGTGCCGCGGCGCGCGCGCCGATCCAACGATCGGTTTCGTGCAGATGAACGAGCTGCCGCGCACTCGCCTCGCCAATCAGCCGCAGCTCCCAGATGTCGCGGGGGTCGAAAGCGCGCGCACGCCGCTCGAACGTGAGCACCGCCACCGCCACATTGTCGACCCGTAGTGGCACCGACAGCAGATGGCCCGAACCCTGGGTACGTGCATAGGCCTCGTGCGCACGCGCGACGATTCGTGCGTCCGGCTCAACCGGCCAGGCAAGCTCGATGTTCTGGTCTAGCGCCTCTTCCATCGCCGATTCCAGCTCGCGCGAAGCGTTCGCCCGCCGGTCAAATTTCTCGACATGGCTCACTGCGGTGAGGCGCACATAGCGGCTGCGCACCCAGCCAAGCGCCACACGATCGCAGCCAAAACGCACCGCAAGCTCGTTGGCAAGCGTGAGCGCGGCGCGCATGAAGCGGGTTTCCGCGCCCAAACGGATCGAGAGCTGGAGCACATCATAGAGACGCTCAGCGCCCGCGGCGGGGTCTGCGCCGGACACAACAGCGGTCGAGCCCTGCGGCTGCGCGGCAAGCGCACGCAGTCGCGCGTACTGGGTGGGAATGGAGACCGCCAGATCGGCAAGCGCGATCAGTGTGGTCGCATCGACCGGCTGCGCGCCTGGGACCGATGGGCCAGGTAGGACCACGACCACTGCGCTCTGCCCGGCGGGGAGGGCCTCGGCCGCCAACCGCGCAGAAACTGCAGGGCTCGCGACGGCGACTGCGCTGCCTGGCGACGCCTGCTCCGACCCGGTCGGCTCCACCCACGGCGACTCATCGATCGCGCCATCGGCGAGCCGTAGAATTCTGAGCGCATCGCCCGGCAGGTCAGCCGCGCCCTGCGGCCATTGCGCCTGCGGCTGCCAGCCGCGCTCGTCATCGCGCGCGAGAAGCAGCACGCGGCGCGCGGACAAGGCCAGCGCGACCGCTTCGAGATATTCGGGCCAGAACGCCTGCGCATCGCCATCAAACGCCGCCAGCTCGGCCAGTCTCGCCGAGCCACGTCGGGTCTGCGCAC